>JBHELA010000090.1:0-4580 GCA_041859005.1 Ignavibacteria bacterium | reverse complement strand
AAAATTAAGTGAGTCCGAAGAAAGGGTCTTTGAAGCATACCTGACGATATCTCCTATTCTTCTTACAGTATCTTTAGTAAAGCTCTTAATCAGATATTCGTTATATGTGTTTCCGGAAAAAGAAAAACTCCAACCCGTGCTTCCAATAAATCCAATAGCACCTTTATTAGGCATATTTAAAAATTTCTCGCCAAAGCTTCTGACTTCTGTCTCTGCATTTTTACCTGTAAAGCAAGTCATGCTGAATACAACAGGCATCCTAAGCTGATTTGTTAGGACATTAGGATCATCCAGTCCATTATCCCAATTGCTGCTTGCTGCATGACCAATATAATTTGTTATTGTAGCACCTGTGTTTATGGCATTTTTAATCGAATCCTGATAATTAAAAGTAACACCACTGGTTGAATCGTTTCTGAATATTCTTACGGGAAATCCTGAATTGGGAACTGAATTTATGTATGTGTTAATAAAATAGTTTGACTGATTTGCAAACTGGATTTGCTCTTGAATATTTTGTCCACCGGTAATAAAAACAAAATTCTTAAACCACTTTGAAGGGACAGAGCTTTGGTTTTCATATTGTATAATATTATTTACAATATCACTTCCCTCCTGATTTGTCAAAGCCGGGATTCTTCCCACTGATATCTGATGATAATAAGTAAAAGCTCCAAGGTTAAAATTTGCAAAATACCCGTCACTTGGGGGATTTCCATACACTGGCACAAGGTTCTGATAATATATTGATGAAATTGAATTTCTTTTGGGATCCAAAGATCCCCTGCCAAATAAGCACAAATATTTAACTTTAGGCTGCTGCCAATTATCATAAACATTTTTAACAAAATACCTTACAGCTGTTGGACTCTCAATACCGTAATTAAAGACATCATAAATATCTTCTATTTCAAATTTTAATGCCCTGAAATTATCTTTAGATGCTCGGTGCTGTCTTAAAATTTCTGCGGATGATTCAAGGAGTTTATTATAAACTATCAAATAATCTGTGCCAATAGAACTTGTGACTAAATTAGGTACAGAACGCTGTTTAATTCGGAATGGCTTTTTATTTATAACGTTATTTATTATTTCATACTTTCCATTCTGTTTCCCTGTAAAGGAAAGTGTGTCATTTATAATATTAGAACTAAGCACTCTGAGATTATTTTTTACATCATAAATATTTAAATTTAAACCCGAATTAGCACCTGCCATCCTAAATTTTACACCTGAGGTATCATATAAATTTGTTGTAAAAGATAATTTATTATTCTCGAGAATAAACTTTCTTGGATACCACAAAGTAAAATTATCAAAAAGCATTACACCTACATACGTTCCTGCACCTGTATAAGTGAAAGATATTTGATTCAGATTTAAAGCTGAGAGAAAGGATGATGAGAAACCAATAGTTGTATCTATTCTTCTGTAATTATCAGTCTTCAGTGTATCAATAATACTGCCGTTTATACGTACAATCAAACGGTGCTCATTAAAAATTGAATCCACATAAGAATTCGGATAAGTAAAAATCTTTAATGAACATATTTGCGGAATATCAGCTAAATAAGGCGTACGAAATGTATCACTGACAGCATTTCCCCTATTCATTTCACGCCAATACCATCCCTCACCTGATATTTTCTCATTATTAAAATGTCTGTAATCTGAACTATTTCTTCTCTCACCCAGAGAATAAATATTGTCTCTTTCAAAATGTATTGGTGAAGAAAAATATTCGTTACCAAACTGATTCGCTGTATTAAAGCTGTAATCATTATATCTTAAACCTAATGCTCCATCCCATCCTACCCAATAAATGCTTGTATCAGAATAAAGATTACAATATTCGTCAGTTATGTAATCAGGAACGTATGAATTACCCTGTTCTTTATAAGATATTACATTACCCCCATAATTTCTTTGTCCATAAAAATCAAGATAGTCTGAATCATCAAAAACACCATTTTGTTCACCAAAGAAGAAGATAGGAATCTGGCTTCCTTTATACATAACCTTGACCGTTCTTGGATCTATAGAGGTTGTATTAACACCGGCATTAATAAAATCGGATTTAGTTAGCCTGTACATTCCATCTTCGTTAATATATAACTTCAAGTAGGATTTATTTGGAGAAATCCAATTAAAATTCTGTGCCAAAGAAACATTAGCAAATAAGAGGAGAATGTAGAGGATTCGTTTCATACTTAAGCTAATCTATTTTTAACAATAATTTAGCTTTTTGAACAAAAACATGAAACATAAAAACAGGGATTCCTAATATATATCTTTTCCATAATCTGGCAGGTTCCTGAAATAATCTATATACCCATTCAAGACTATGCCTTTGAAACCATAACGGAGCTCTCCTTTTTTGGTTTAGAAGAAATTCAAAACCACTACCGGAGCATATGAATAAATTTGCGTTAATTATATCTTTATTTTTGGATACCCACAACTCCTGATAAGGCTGCCCTAATCCAACAAACACAGCATAGGGTTCGAACATATTAATCTTATTTAATAATTCATCTTGAGATTTTTCATTAAAAACACCAAAATCAACAAACCTATTATTTTCTTTAAAATAGTTATTAATAGAATGCTTAATTTGTTTTGAATTGCTATACATTGGAAAAATAACAAATATGTTTTTTTCTGAGCTTATGAGTTTGTTTATCAGAACAGGGTATAAATTTGATCCGTTGTTGTTATACCTAAGCTTTTTATCAAATATTGTTTTAGAAAAATTGTAAGCACCAATTCCGTCAATATGTAGTGTGAAACTATTAAATATTTCATTATTAAACGAGGGATTTTTACGAAGAATTCCATAAGTATTAAAGTTATAATATGTTAACAAAATTTTCCTTTTAACACTTATATTGAGCAAATACTGTGCTATCTCAGGATAAGTATAATCTAATATGTTATATCTGTTCTTCTTCATAGCGTCATATTGGATAGTAGTGTTTGATATAAATTATATATATTTTTTACATTAACCTCTGGAATATGTTTATTACAGACATGCTCAAATAGATTAGTAGCACATTTATTCATCAAAATGGGATCATTATAAAAAGTTGTAATTTTTTCTGCAAGTTCGGTAGGATCTTCTTTTTTAAATAACAAACCGTTATATCCATCAGTTATTGACTCTGCTATACCATCAACATTCGAACCAATAAACGGTTTTTTATAGAAACCGGATTGTATTAAAAACGTTGGAAGTGGATCAACAATGGAAGGTAATACACATATATGACACTCAAGAAAATATTTTTCTAAATCATTTTGTGGAGGTATTAATTTTACAGCTAAATTGTTTTTATCAATGTATCTCTGATAACTGCTCTTCAATTTCCCGCTACCAACTATATTCACTTTAACATCGGGATTATTGAGGATTTTAACTGCTTTAATTAACGTTTCAAAGTTTTTTTCCTTATGATATCTTCCCACTGCTAATACACTAAATCCCCTTTCATTATATGGTTTCGATTGTTCCTCATTGGATGCAGGTTCAGCAAAATTATAAATTAAATTGATTTTATTTTCTGATATTTTAAATTTATTAACTAATTGTTTTCTTACGCTTTTGCTAATAGATATGAGTTTGTCAGACTTATACTCTAGAAAATATCTTGAATTGACTAAACTCATTATCGTGTTTACTGTAATCACATTTTTATTAATATACTTTCTGTATAAGAGACAAATCAATTCGGTTGATCTACTGTACGAATGTAATATATTAATATTATATTTATTAACGATAGAGTGAATTTGCTTTAAAATACTTGGGAAATTCAAAGGATTATTGTTTCCTATCTTTTCATCAATAGTAAAAAGAATTTTTAATTCTTCGAGGCGTTTATAAGCTACATCTTCCTTTGACAACAAATAATTAAAGCAGCCAAAAGAATTAAGATACTTAAGAGCAATATAAAGATAATAAGACCTTCCACAAGTGTAATTAAAGACAGGAGTGATATGTAATATTTTAGGTGTCACAGACTGGACAAATTAATACTTAAATTGTTTGTCAAAGCAATATAATTATAACGGGATTTATCTTTCAGGATAATTTTTACAATTTTGCATTTATTTAAAAACATTTCGTCAAACTGGAACTCACATTTAATATACTCATTCTCGTAATCTAATATAGAATTATTATGGATATTATAAAAGAACTGAGTTTTTCCGGTACAATAGGCAGTCACGGTTGAATCATTGATTTTTTCAATAATGATTTCGGAATTCAAAGACTCGAAGTCAAGTGCAGCATAATTCACAAATCCTTGAACAGTATCATAATGAATAAAATCACCGTATTTAAAGTAATTATAAGTTGCAGGAATATTGTCAAGAATATAGGTTTGTTTAAGTCTAGAGGGGAAAAAAAGAAAAATAGATTTGTTTTCATTTTTGAGAACTTCATCTGAGATAACATTAATATTCTGATTCAATTTAACGTAAGCGTTTCTATAATCATTAATTAATGCATAGGAAGTGATTGAGTATAACAAGACTAGCGAAACCAGAATGTTTATTACAAGTTTAATTCTTTT
>JBHELA010000040.1:0-2898 GCA_041859005.1 Ignavibacteria bacterium | reverse complement strand
AGTATGGATTATTTTTACACTCTTGATGTCTTTGCTTTTTATCGGTTTGTTATGGGTATAGAGTTTTAGTTAGTAGTAATTTACCACGAAATCACCCCCCAAAGTAGGAAATAGCACAGCGTTCTAAGTTGATGGTCATTGATTTTTTCGGCTCCGGTTTACAAATAAAATATCACCACTAAAATATTCCCTGTCCTTAATATTCTAAGTACCCAAAAATCTTCTTTTCTTCTAATTGATCTGAGTGCTGCTATCCGTAAAAATGTTGTAATAAAAACAAACTTTTTACAAAATAAAAACACTATGGTTTTCTTTGCTTATTAATCAATTTGTAACTATTCCGTGCTCTCTTTGTCGAAGATTCGCCGCGGAGAACGACCTTTGAGTTGATTTTTAACACAGTATCTTAGTGGTAAAATCTTTTCTTTAGTTTGAAGCTCTGTGCGTTCTGTGCGCTCTATGGTGAAAGTTCCATGTGGTAAAATCTTTTCTTTTGTTTGTACCTCTTGTTGCGCCATTCCTTTGTGAAATCTCTTGTTCTGAATCATGTACCACAAGATTTTTCCTGCCTTAATACAATTATTGATGACTTTGTCATAAAAAGTGGCCTTTTTGTGTAATATACTTCGGTTACATTACTTTTAGACGCAACGACCCTATTTTCACACCTCTCATCGTTACATTATTTATGACGCAATGCGTCCGAATTCTGAGATTAATATAAATCTTGTATAATAGCAATAAATATGCTAAATTTCCAAAAATAACCGTAATCTATACATGGATATAAATTCCTAAAAATAAGTTTGAGTTTTCGGAATTATTTCCTAATACGAGTTTATTTATGTACTTTGAGGGTATGTTGTTTATTTACCTAATTCGTAATATTTAAGGATTTTAATTGAGAAAAATATTAACTCACCATTATCAAAATGTTAAAAAAATATTATACAATTATATTTTCTTTGGTGATTGTTCTTGGTTCCCTAATTATCATTTCATCAGACAAAAGAGAATATACACTCAGCATTAGTAATTCAAAAACTGGAAATACGATCTTTGAAACGACAGTTGATACAACTTATCCTGTCTCAAAAAACGGTTTTACCGGTTTTCCTGAAACCGTAGAGCAAATTATGGCAAGGGATGCTGATTTAAAATCTGCTCCTATAAAATGGAAAATACCAACTGGTAAGAAAGAGAAAGTTAACAGAGAAAACCTTCCTCAAAATCCGGAATCACCCAATATTTCAAGTTATCCTATATCGGATTTAATTATGGAGAATAACAATGAATCTCCGCAATCTGTCTCAACCAGTTTTACTGCGGCTACTTTATCAGGAACTAACCCCACGTATTCTTATCCCCCGGATGACATGGGTGCAGTCGGACCGACTCAGTTTATTGTTGCTGTTAACGGCAGGTTAGTATCTTTCAACAAGTCAACCGGCATTGCAGACGGAGTTTTAAATACAACGATGGATAATTTCTTTAATTCTGTCAGAAATGGTTCATCAACAAGTGACCCGCGTATTAGGTATGACAGGCAAACTCAAAAATGGTTTTTAGTGATTATCAATGTCAGCACTCCGAATAGAATATTACTTGCCGTTAGCAATTCATCCACGATAACTGCCGGAACCACTTGGTACTATTATTATATCGCGATTGATGCATTACTGCCGACCATATCCAACACCTGTCTGGCGGATTATCCTACTCTGGGAATTGACAATAATGCGCTTTATATTGGTACGAATAATTTCTGTGGAAGCCCGAGTCAGACTTTTAACTCAACAGATGGATACGTTATTAGAAAGTCTTCAATTTCAAGCGGCGGAACAATGGTTGTTACGGTATTCAGAGAACTTTTGAATAATTCAACTTATGTTGGTCCTTACACTCCACAGGGAGTTGATAATTTTGATGCGAGTTCTACAGAAGGCTATTTTGTAGGTGTTGATGGTGCTACTTATGGTACTCTAATGTTAAGAAGGGTCTCTACACCAGGGGGTACACCGACAATTTCAGGGAATATTTCTCTAACTGTTCCAACAACAACTTCACCGATAAATGTAAGACATAAAGGAAATACAGGAGGTTCTGCGAATTATCTGGATGCTTTGGATGATAGATTATTTGCTGCACAAATTAGAAACGGAAAACTCTGGTCTGCACATAATATAAGCGTTAATAATACCGGTACAATAACGGGTACTAAAACAAGAGACGCATGCCGCTGGTATGAAATACAAAATCTTGCAACTACTCCAGATCTGGTCCAATCAGGGACGGTATATTTCCCGAATTCAACCAATACAACAAATGATAGAAATTATTGGATTCCATCAGTTAATATTTCTGGACAGGGTCACGTTGCGATGGTATTTTCTACAGCAGGAACAAATGAATATGCAAATGTTGGAACGGTTGGAAGGTTGAGTTCCGATGCATTGGGGACAATGCAAACTCCTGTTTTAATTACTTCCAGTTCCACTGCATACAATGCGGCTTATAATAGATGGGGTGACTATTCTTATGTATCTGTTGACCCAAATGACGATATGACAATGTGGTGTGTTCATCAATTCTGCGATGCGGCAAATTCTTATGGCGTTAGGGTTTCAAAACTTTTAGCGCCTCCACCTGCTGAAATAGTAAGTATTTCACCGTCAACCATACCAGGCGGTAATCCTTCATTTGATTTAACAATTAATGGAACTTCATCAAACGGTTCGGGATTCTATGATCCCGGAGCTGGTTTTGCAAATAGATTATCAGCTAGTATAACCGGTGGTGTGGTAGTAAATAGCGCGACCTATGTAAATCCCACACAGGTAATCCTTAATCTCAATACAACTAATATAACAAGCCCTACAGGTAGTATTACAATTACAA
>JBHELA010000210.1:2500-12895 GCA_041859005.1 Ignavibacteria bacterium | reverse complement strand
TAAAGAATGGAATATAGGTAATTATCTGAACGACACAAACTCATCGGGTCATAACACATTAACAATGAAAACGACATCAGTTTCCTTTATACCTCAGGCAGGCCTTGGATTCCAGGCAAACAGATTTTTATACTTTAAGCTAAACGCAGGATATTTGCTAACATTAAACTCAAAGTGGAAAGCAGATGACCTTATAGAAGTTAACAATTTTCCTTCGGGAATAAAAGCCGACGGGTTTATGTTCAACCTTGGAATTTATGTAGGTCTATTTATTGATTAACAGAATTTAAAAATTTTATGAAAACAATATTAGTAACCGGCGGAGCGGGTTTTATAGGCAGCAATTACGTAAAATATTTACTGAAGCACTATGACTACAACATAGTTAATTTTGACAAATTAACTTATGCGGGTAATCTCGAGAACCTGACCGATATAGAGAGCGACAAGAGATATAAGTTTGTGAAGGGAGATATATGCAATGCAGAAGAAGTAGAGAAGGCGATAACAGAAAATAAAGTTGATACGATAGTGAATTTTGCTGCAGAGTCGCATGTTGACAGAAGCATTTTAGGACCGAAAGAATTTATAGTTACTAACGTGATAGGCACGCAGACACTTCTTGAAGCAGCAAGAAAGCTCGGGACAGAAAAATACTTACAGGTTTCCACTGATGAAGTTTATGGTTCACTGCCTGAAGACAAACCTGAAATAAAATTTACAGAAAAGACACCACTAACGACAAACAGTCCTTATTCGGCGTCGAAGGCATCGGCTGATTTACTTGTGAATGCATACTATCACACATTCAAAATGCCTGTACTAACTACAAGGTGTTCGAACAACTACGGTCCATATCAGTTTCCGGAGAAATTAATACCTCTGATGATAGCAAAGGCAATCGACGGAGAGAAGCTGCCTGTTTACGGTGACGGAAAGAATGTCCGCGACTGGCTTTACGTTGAAGACCACTGTTCGGCGATTACAGAAGTACTACATAAAGGTAAGATAGGTGATGTTTATAACATAGGCGGTAACAATGAGTGGTATAATATTGATATTGTGAAAATAATACTGAAGCTGCTTGGCAAGGGTGATGACCATATTACCTACGTGAAAGACAGGCCGGGACATGACAGACGGTATGCGATAGATTCGAGCAAGATAATGAGCGAATTAGGATGGTCGCCGAAATACCAATTTGACGGGGGCATTGAAGAAACGATAAAATGGTACGTTGACAATGAAAGCTGGTGGAGAAGAATAATGAAGGGTGAATATTTAAACTATTTCGAGAAGAACTACGCCAATAAGATGTGATTTAGGATTGAAAATTTTTTATAAATGAATTAAATTTAAGGTTAATAAAAATTCAATATGTCAATTAAAGTAGAAAATTTAAGCAAGTTTTACGGGCAACAACAGGCTGTAAAAAACATATCATTTGAGATTAAGTCGGGGGAAGTTGTTGGATTTCTGGGACCGAACGGAGCCGGAAAATCGACGACGATGAAAATGATTACAACATACTTAACACCGAACGAGGGTGCCATAAATGTTGAGGGAATAGATACAAATGAAGACGCACTGAGCGTGAGGAAGAAGATAGGATATCTTCCTGAACAGAATCCGCTTTACAATGACATGAACGTTATTGACTATCTTAATTATGCGGCAGAGCTGCAGTCGGTTCCAAAGGCTGAAATACCTGAGGCAGTAAAAAAGATGGTGAAGCTTTGCGGACTTGAGGAAGTGAAGCACAAGGATATCGGAGAGCTTTCGAAAGGTTACAAACAAAGGGTTGGACTTGCTCAGGCGATGGTACACAATCCTGATGTTCTGCTGCTTGACGAGCCTACATCAGGTCTTGATCCGAACCAGATAATTGAAATCAGAAAACTTATTAAAGATTTAGGAAAGCACAAGACACTTATGCTTTCAACGCATATACTTCAGGAAGTACAAGCGACATGCGACAGAGTTATTATTATAAATAACGGAGAGATTGTTGCGGACGGAACTACTGACTCGCTGCAGAGAAGTTTTCAGGGGCAGCTTGCGATTAAGCTATACTTGAAGAAAGACCCGAGATTCGGGAAGGACAAAGTTATTTCCGCACTTGAAGGAATAAAGAATGTAGAGAAGGTAAGAGTTTTAGGAGATACGGAGAAAATGTGGATGGTTGATCTAACTGCCCAGAAGGGAATTGACGTAAGAGAAGAAATATTCAGGAAGATAGTTTCGATGGACATGGTGCTGCTTGAGCTGCATCAGGAAGAAACATCTTTAGAAGACATATTCAGAAAATTAACAACATAAATAATAATGAATAACAGCATAACAATTTTTAAAAAAGAATTAAAATCGTATTTTACATCACCTGTAGCTTACATTATAATGGTGGTATTCCTTATAATAACGGGTTGGTTCTTTACGAGCGGATTATTCGTAGGCGGAATAGTAACGATGAGAAGCGTATTCGACATAATACCTTTCATACTGCTTTTCTTCATACCTGCGATATCGATGAGAACATTTTCAGAAGAGAAGAAATCAGGAACTATAGAACTGCTGCTCACAAAACCTTTATCGGATTTTGACATAGTACTGGGCAAGTTCCTATCGACTCTGACACTGGCAGCTCTCACACTATTGCCAACGGTTGTATATGTCATAAGTTTAACATTTCTCGGACCGATAGATATAGGACCGATAATCAGCGCATACATTGGATTAATACTTATGGCCGGGATATACATCGGCGTGGGAATATTCGCATCGTCGATGACAGAGAATCAGGTAGTTGCATTCATAATAAGCTTCCTGATAATATTTATTTTATTCATGCTGAATAAAATACTTATGTTTTTGCCATCGCCACTGGTTTCAACACTCGAATACATAAGCAGCGATTATCATTTTGGAAGCATATCAAGAGGAGTGATAGACACGAAGGACATCATATATTATTTCAGCGGAATAACGATACTATTATTATTAACAAAAACGTCATTAGAAAGCCGTAAATGGTAATTAAAATTTTAAATCAGAAATGAACAGAAAAGACTTAAAGAAAGATACATTAATAAAGTTAGCAATAATAATCGGAATTATTATTGCAGTAAATATAATAGCGAGCAGAATATTTACACGGGTTGACCTTACGAAGAATAAATCATACACGCTTTCACCGGTAAGCAAGGAGATAGTCGGAAATCTTCAGGATCAGGTTGTGATTAAAGCATTCTTCAGCGATAACCTGCCTGCACCGTATAATACGTTAAGAAGGCAGGTACAGGACATACTGAATGATTACAAATCATATTCAAACGGAAACCTGAATTTTGAGATATACAACCCGACGGGAGAAGAAGGCGGAGACGAAGGGCAGAAGGAAGCACAGAAATACGGAATACAGCCTGTTCAGATTCAAGTAATTGATAATGACAAGCTTGAAGTCAAGAATACATATCTCGGTATGGCGATTCTTTATCAAGGAAAGCAGGAATTGCTTCCGGTAATACAATCAACGGCAAATCTTGAGTATGACTTAACGAGCACAATAAAGAAGTTATCGACAGAGAAGAAAAAGAAGGTTGGATTCCTGACAGGCAACGGAGAATATGATTATACAAAGTTTCCAAACATTAACAACATACTTTCGGCACAATATGAGCTTTCAAAAATTGACCTGAACAGCACGCGTAATATACCGTCAGACCTTACCACATTGGTGGTAATGGGACCGAAAGGAGAAATTCCTGAATGGCAGAAGTTTTTAATTGACCAGTATATAATGCAGGGCGGAAACGTAGCGTTTTTACTTAACAAAGTAGTACCAAATTTCCAGCAGCAGATAGTTATCGGTGACCTGGTAAAGACAAATCTTGACGATATGCTTTCGAGTTACGGAATAGTTTTAAACAATGACTTAGTCAGAGACGCTCAATGTTCACAAGTACAGGTTCAGTCGCAGATAGGTATTCCGGTTTCGATAAACTATCCGTACTTCCCGAATGTATCGAATATTAATCAGGATATTACTGCTTTCAAGAATATAAAATCTGTAATATTATCATTTGTAAGTTCAATTGACCTTAAAGCGGCAGAAGGAAAAGGTCTGAAGGTATCACCATTGCTGACCACTTCTGACAAATCAGGAAAGGCAGAAGGATTTTTCATATTAAACGTAGAGCAATTTCAAAATTTAACGAAGAACGCATTTGACTCTCTGTTTAATTCCAAGCCGATGGTAGTCTCAGCGGTTTACGAGGGAAACTACAGCAGTTTTTATAACGGTAAACCTATTCCAAAAGACACAGTACAAGGAGTAAAGGAATTTCAGGGAACACAATTAAACGCATCTCAGAAACCTTCAAAGGTTTTACTTGTAGGTGATGCAGAATTCGGCAACGAAGAACAGAGACCACCTAAAGACAATATAACATTCTTTGTAAACATGATTGATTATCTGTCGGATGATGAAGGCTTGACACAGATACGAAGCAAGGATGCATCTGAGGCTCCTATTGAAGAGACTTCCGATTCAACGAAGAAATTCATAAAGTATTTTAACCTGATATTCCCGCCGGTATCGGTATTACTGGTAGGATTGTTTGTCTGGAATAGAAGAAAGAATAAAAAGAAATTATTACAATCAAAGTAAATAGGCATGAAGAATAAAAACATATATATATTAGGAGCAGTATTAGTTGTACTTGCGGTAGTATCATATTTTGTAATGCGCGATACATCGGGCGAAAAGAAAACCTTGAATCTATCAGAAAAATTATTTGCAGCAGATTCACTTGCTGTAGACAAGTTAGAAATAGAAAGAAACGGCAAGAAAGTAATAATGGAGAAAAAAGCGGGATTGTGGAATGTAACTTCTCCTGTGCTTTATACCGCAAATCAGCAGTTTATCGGTAGCGCATTATCGAGTCTGAAGAATTATAAGTTAACAAGCATTGTATCTGCAAAGCCGGGCAATAAGGACGTTTACGGGTTTAACGATACGAATTACACGAAGGTCTCTGTATATCAGAACGGATCACTTGCAGGAGTTATACTCGTTGGCAATTCTGCCCCGGGAGCTGCACAGACATACTTAAAGAAACCTGACGGCAACGAAGTATATCTTGCGAATGAATTTTTATTCAATAATTTTGTAAAGTTTGATTTAACTGAATGGAGAGACAAAACAGTAATATCGATACCTGTTGGTTCGATAAAATCGATTGATTTTGACTCCGGGACTGAAAAATACACAGTAACAAAAGATACGACGATGAAATTCTATGTGGGAAATGATACTGTATCGACTGCAGTGTTTGACGGAGTAACATCAATGCTTTCGAATTTTTCGACACAAAATTTCAAAGATACTACTCTCGCAGAGGATACAAAAGCAAATTTATCGGCAAGGGTAAGCTGGTCAAAGGATACAGAATTTAAGTTTTATAAATACGGAAATGAAGAATCCAAGAAATATCTGATGAAAGTATCGGGTGTTGACCAGGTGTTTGAAGTTGATGAAAATTTTGTAAAGGGATTTATAAAACCTCGTGATGAAGTATTAGGGAAAAAGAAGTAGTAAATATGAGATATTAAGTTGACTTGTATTTTGAGGTTATTTTTAATTATTTACACGTATAGAAAAGTTTAAATTATGCTATATTTAACACTGCTAATAATATCGAGTTATCTTGTAGGAGCAATCCCATTTGCTCTGATAATAGGCATAATCTTTAAAGGGAAAGATATAAGAAAATTAGGAAGCGGAAATCTTGGGTCAACAAATGCATTCCGTACACTTGGAATACCTTACGGAATATTAGTTCAGATGCTGGATATAGGCAAGGGGTTGTTTGTTGTAATGGTACTTGCAAACTTAATGTACGATATCCTGCCATTCAGCAACATAACACCATTTGACGACTTGACACTTGTGAAGATTATTGCAGGAGTTTCTGCAGTACTCGGACATACATTCTCGATATTTGCAGGATTTAAGGGAGGTAAAGGAATAAACACAGCGCTTGGCATGCTTATTTCTTTATCACCGGTAGAAGCATCAGTAAGCGCAGGATTTTTTATATTAATACTTTTATCTTCAGGGTATGTTTCATTAGGTTCAATAATAGCGTCGTTTGTATTTCCAATGACGATGTTTATCAGAGAAAATATATTTAATGTAGAAATCTATGGATACAAAACTCTTATATTTTTCAGCATAGCGGTATCGATATTTTTAATTTATAATCACAGGACAAATATTAAGAGGCTTTTGTACGGGAATGAAAGCAGGTTTGACAAATTATGGAAGATAAGAATATTTGATATTAAAGCACCATTAAAAAAGAGATAAGAATTGAAAGCTGCAGTTTTAGGCGCAGGCGGGTGGGGAACAACACTCGCCATTTTATTATCGAAGAATGGCTGTAAGACCACCCTGTGGGAGTATAATAAAGATTATGCTGAAACCCTGAATGAATACAGAGAGAACTTTTACTATCTGCCAAAAATTAAAATCCCACGTAGTTTAAAAATCACTAACAAGGCTGAAGAAGTATTCAATGAAAATGAAATACTTCTTTTTGCAGTACCTACACAATACATAAGGAACAGTTTTAAGGATAATAAAGGATTTGATTTAAGGGGTAAGATAATTATTAGCGCATCCAAGGGCATTGAGAATGGAACATATTTCCTTGTGTCGGATATTTTATCGGATATATTCAGAGTCAGCAAGAGTAAGCTTGCATGTCTTTCGGGTCCGTCGCATGCAGAAGAGGTATCCAGAAGAATACCAACCACTGTAACATGTGCAGCGAACGACATAAAGCTTGCAAAACAAATATCAGGAATTTTTTCGAATGATTATTTCAGGGTATATTCAAACAATGATTTAGTAGGCACAGAACTTGCAGGTGCATTAAAGAACGTTATAGCAATAGCGGCAGGAATATCAGACGGAGCGGGATTCGGCGACAATACAAAAGCTGCACTGATGACACGGGGCATGAGGGAGATAATGCGGCTTGGAACTCTTCTTGGAGCAAAGAAGGAAACATTCTTCGGTCTTTCAGGAATTGGAGATTTGATAGTAACATGCTCATCTAAGCATTCGAGAAACAGGTATGTCGGAGAGAGAATAGGCAAAGGCGAAAAGCTTAGCACAATACTCAAAGAAATGAAAATGGTGGCTGAGGGTGTATCAACGACAAAATCTGCATTTGAACTATCCAGAAAATTCAAGATAGAACTACCTATAACGCGTAAAGTTTATGATGTGCTTTTCAACAATCTATCTGCTCATAAAGCGATGCTTAACCTTATGAAAAGAAAGCTAAAGACAGAATCCGAGAACAAGGAATACGGGCTTCTATAATTCCAATTATTTATTCATTCCGAGGTACATTCCGCCTATGTATGGAATCAACCATATAGTCCAAACAACGACTGAATATTTATGGAAAGTAATGCGTGCAAATTCACTTCCTCTTAGAACAATATAAGAAGCCCATACTGAATGCACCAGCATTAGCCATAGGGCTATCTGTCCGGTGAAAGTATGAGATTCTGTTATATCGAACGGTTTTGTTGCAAGCATGTGCATTGCATAAGTTCCAAGCATATCGAAAATAAATCCAAGCCAAAAAAATACCACATGCCATTTTTTAAGATATCTTATGATTCTTTCCGCCCATATTCCGATTGAATAGAACACAAGGGCAAGAGTTATAAGAACAGCGGGCATCCATATTGTGATTATCATGATACAAATTTAATCATCTTAACTTTAATAAAAAAGATTACGAGACAGTATTTTATTTCGCGTTAATCATTCTAATAAGGAAAAGATGAATAGAGATAGAAATAAAGAAAAACAGATTAAAGAATTTTCAGACTTTTCCAAAATGTATTAGAAATGCAATCGGAATCAGAAAATACATTTTTATGGCGAATGATTTTTAAAAAAATCGGAACAAGTGTGTACTTTAATGGACTAAGGTTGTTAATATTAATATAGAGCAGAAAGACGAAAAATGAAAATGGGAGAGAATAATAAGTTGACAATTATTAAAAATTTTCATATTTTTGTAGATAAGTCAAAAATCTGCAAAGAAATAATTTAACTTAATTAAAAAATCTAAATTAGTATCTTGACTTTTTAATTTAAAGTGTATATCTTTGTTGATACCTAAAAAGTATAACACGTTCTTTAAAATAATCGAGCCCATTAATAACACAAGAGTAAACAAAATGTGCGATTAGGATTAAACAGATAGGAAATCATAAGTTTGATTTACTACGGAGAGTTTGATCCTGGCTCAGGACGAACGCTGGCGGCGTGCTTAATACATGCAAGTCAACGACTTTTAAAGTAGCAATATTTTAAGGGGAGTGGCGCACGGGTGAGTAACACGTAGGTAATCTGCCTTTAGGACTGACACAACTCGTCGAAAGACGGGCTAATATCAGATAATGCAGCGGCTCCGCATGGAGACAGTTGTTAAAGTACAAGCGCCTAAAGATGAGCCTGCGGTCCATTAGCTAGTTGGTAGAGTAACAGCCTACCAAGGCAACGATGGATAGCTGGTCTGAGAGGATGATCAGCCACACTGGAACTGAGACACGGTCCAGACTCCTACGGGAGGCAGCAGTAAGGAATATTGCTCAATGGCCGAAAGGCTGAAGCAGCAACGCCGCGTGAAGGATGAATGGCCTTTGGCCTGTAAACTTCTGTAAAAAGGGAAAAACAATCAGGCATGTCCTGATTTGATTGTACCTTTGAAGTAAGCCCCGGCTAACTACGTGCCAGCAGCCGCGGTAATACGTAGGGGGCAAGCGTTGTCCGGATTTACTGGGTGTAAAGGGTGCTCAGGCGGGTTTGTAAGTCAGTGGTGAAATCCCGGAGCTTAACTCCGGAACTGCCATTGATACTGCAAGCCTAGAGATCGGGAGAGGTTGATGGAATATCTGGTGTAGCAGTGAAATGCGTAGATATCAGATAGAACACCAATGGCGAAGGCAGTCAACTGGCCCGATTCTGACGCTAAAGCACGAAAGTGTGGGTAGCAAACAGGATTAGATACCCTGGTAGTCCACACCCTAAACGATGAGTACTAGACGTTGAGCCTTTTAAGGCCCAGTGTCTGAGCTAACGCATTAAGTACTCCACCTGGGAAGTACGATCGCAAGGTTGAAACTCAAAGGAATTGACGGGGGCCCGCACAAGCAGTGGAGCATGTGGTTTAATTCGATGCAACGCGAAGAACCTTACCTAGGCTTGAAACGCAAGTTAAAACTGATGAAAGTCAGTGTGCCGCAAGGCGAACTTGTACAGGTGCTGCATGGCTGTCGTCAGCTCGTGCCGTGAGGTGTTGGGTTAAGTCCCGCAACGAGCGCAACCCCTTTCCTTAGTTGCCACCAGGTAATGCTGAGCACTCTAAGGAGACTGCCTACGCAAGTAGTGAGGAAGGTGGGGACGACGTCAAGTCCGCATGGCCCTTACGCTTAGGGCAACACACGTGCTACAATGGCCACTACAAAGGGCTGCAATACCGCGAGGTGGAGCCAATCCCTAAAAAGTGGTCTCAGTTCGGATTGGAGTCTGCAACTCGACTCCATGAAGCTGGAATTGCTAGTAATCGCGCATCAGCTCGGCGCGGTGAATACGTTCCCGGGCCTTGTACACACCGCCCGTCAAGCCATGGAAGTTGGGGGTACCCGAAGTCACCTTTAATAAGTGCCTAAGGTAAAACCAATGACTGGGGCTAAGTCGTAACAAGGTAGCCGTACCGGAAGGTGCGGCTGGATTACCTCCTTTCTAGAGAAAACTATTTGTTTTCCTGTCGCACATTTTATTTGCTTTTGTGTTATTAAAGATTATTCGGGCCTATAGCTCAGTTGGTTAGAGCGCACGCCTGATAAGCGTGAGGTCAGTGGTTCAACTCCACTTAGGCCCACAATTCAGGAGTGTTTATAGACGGATGTAATTTCAAATACTCCTAAATTTATTAGAAAAGAGTATTTGGGGTTATAGCTCAATTGGTAGAGCGCCTGCTTTGCAAGCAGGAGGTTAGCGGTTCGATTCCGCTTAACTCCACTACTAGTTCTTTGACAATATCGTAATAAAGAAAGTTTTTTTCAAAAGTTTCATATGATGCATACTTAGTGCTATCTGAATCAATAAGATTTTTTGGTTAAGTTACTAAGGGCATATCGTGGATGCCTAGGCACTACAAGGCGAAGAAGGACGCGGCTACCTGCGAAAAGCCTCGGCGAGATGGTAACAATCTTAGACCCGGGGATCTCCGAATCGGGCAACCGAACTGAGGTAATGCTCAGTTATCCATTGCTGAATTCATAGGCAATGAGAAGCAAACGCAG
>JBHELA010000171.1:0-4078 GCA_041859005.1 Ignavibacteria bacterium | reverse complement strand
GGCGGTCTTGACGGTTTGCAGGTAAACGGTCTTTATGCTGAAACAAGAGGAATGTTAAGGGGGATGCAGATTACAGGCGGAGCGAACGTCTTAACCACCGGGGGCAGGGGATTTTTGCTTGGGGGTTTAGCAAATCTTTCGTTCGATGATTTTCAGGGGCTGCAGTTTGCAGGTATTGCCAATGTTAATTTGGAAAACTTAAACGGAGTTCAGCTTGCGGGGGTTTATAACTCAAACGGTAAAGACATAAGTCTGCTTCAAACATCTCTTGCGGCGAACATAACCGGAAAGAATCTGTACGGCGCCCAACTTGCTTTACTGTTCAACGTTGCCGGTTATTCGAATCGGGGCTTGCAGCTATCATCTCTGAATATAACAAAATTCCAGAAGGGAGTTCAGATTGGGCTGGTAAATGCTGTTGATGACAACTATGGTCTGCAGATTGGTATTTTTAATGCCGTCACGAAGAAGCAAAAAGGAACAACGCTCGGACTTGTTTACATTTATAACAATACGAAAATAAATTTTATGCTTTCAGCGGGCAACCTGTCCTATGCAACATTTGGAGCAAGATTCAGAACCAACAATATTTATTCAATGTTTGACTTAGGCTGCCCGGTTGTTTCTTCGAGTACAACCAAATCAATTCTTATCTCTTATAGAGTCGGGTATTCTTTTAAGTTTAAGTACTTTGACCTCAACACTGACGTAGGCTATTCCCATATCTCAAATGAAACCGATCAGGTGCCAAATAAACGGAGCAACAATCAGTTTGCAATAACCCTAAGAACAGGCGTTGAAAGAAACATTTATAAGAAAATAGGCGTCTTTGTAAACGGAGGTTACACGTTCTTTGCCGACAGCTACTACGGCCCGCATTTCACGAACAAATTTATCATCGAAGGAGGAGTAGTATTATTATGATTAAAAACATATTATTTATAATAGTTCTTATTGTGCTTTCTTCAAGGATTGCTTTTTCCCAGACAGATGAAGTTATTGATAAAGCCGGTGCAGGCATATATGTTCCCGGGCAGGAGATTACCAGCAGCATAGATGACTCACCATTGTCAGCACAAATTAATACGGATAATTCCAGTTTCACAAAGCTTAAGCTCTCTTCCATAGTTCTTGACAATAAGATTCACCTTAGAAATGTATATTCGGAACCTCTTTTCAGATTAGATACTTTAAAGGACGAGAATGACGAATCCTTTTTTGGTGCTGAAAAAAGATATTCGTCACTGACCGGCAATATACAGTTTGATTCTTCATTCAGAGCGAAGAAGAATTACTGGCTGCCGGTTGTTGAAATTTTCTTTCTTAATATTGGGGTGTGGTCTATCAGCCGCTACATCGTGCCTCAGCCATGGGCAGTTATAAGCACGCAGACTGTCAAAGCAAACTTTAACCATGCTTTCGTGTTCGATTCAGACCATTTCTCAACAAACCAGTTAATGCATCCTTACCACGGGAATACGTATTTTAATTTTGCACGATCGAACGGCCTTACGTTCTGGGAATCTGCACCGTATTCGATGGCAGGAAGTTTTATGTGGGAATTTTTCATGGAGGTAAACTATCCTTCAATGAATGATTTTATAACTACAACAATGGGCGGTATAGCACTCGGCGAAATAACTTACAGGCTTTCCTCGCTTATTATAGATGAAAGAAAGACAGGTTCTGAAAGAGTCTGGAGAGAGATTGGTGCTTTCCTTGTCGCACCGACGAGAGCGATTAACAGGTTTTTTAAGGGGGATATCTCCCGCGTTCGTACAAAGAGCATTTATGAAATAGAGCCTGTTACAAGTTCGATTGAAGTGGGTCCGAGCTTCATATTCAGAAGCGGGAGCATATATAAGGGCAACGGCAATCTTTCGCTGAGTCTTGATTTATACTACGGAAATCCTTTTGCGGATAAATCAAGGAAGCCTTATGACTTTTTCAATTTCAAGGGTCTTTTCAGTTTAGGTACACAGCCATTTGTGAGCCAGGTGAGCGCATATGGATTTTTGTTTGGAAAGAATTATAAATACAAGTCAGACCAGAAGATGCTTATCGGTATGTTCCAGCATTTTGATTATTATAACAGTACTTATTATGAAATTGCAGCGAACAGTCTGGGAGCGGGTATTATCTATAAATTCCCTACTGTAAGCGATGTTACTTTCGAGTCAAGTCTTCACATAGCCGGTATTGTTCTTGGCGGCGGAAATAATGTGCCGGAAGCCTATAAGTATGAAGCAGACGGAACAGCATACCGCGATTATAATTTCGGTATGGGCTTTGCGAATAAGTTTGAAACGTTTCTTGGTTTTCAGAATAAGGGTTATTTGTTCCTTGGATTGTACAACTTCTCAATTTACACGATTGACGGCGCTAACGGACATGATAATCTGATTATTTTCAACCCTCGTATAGCTGTTAATCTGACGAAATCAACGGATATTGGTTTTGAGATGAAGTACTACAGGAGAGCTTCAAACTATACACAATTAAACGACGTTCTTACGAAGGTTTACGAAGCTAAAATATTTTTATCTAACAGTTTTTGATATACACACTTAAAAATCTAAAAATAACCCATGTAAATATCAGTGGGTTGTTTTTATTATTAGTAAGTTTTCTGCTGTTTCCATCTTCAGCAAATGCTCAAGCCGAAAGGGAAAACGCTCTGATTAAATATCCAAGCTGGGCAGTGATGCAGTTAATTCCTTCGCCTGTATTTTTTGAGGATAACGGAAACGGCAGGCATGGAACGGAGTTTGGTTTTGAGTGGCAGGTGACTCCTTTATCTTACACTTTTAAACCCAATAAATATCTCGGGCATTTTTCCGTACTGATGGTGAAACCGGTTAAGAAGTTTACGGGCTCGGCAGAGATATTTTTCACTCCGCAGTTTGTTACGGGCGGTTTTGACAACTCAAGAGTAAAAAGATACATGTACAATGCGGGTGCACGCGTTTATTTTCCGATTGCACAGGGCGGAGAGTACCTGAGCTTCTCTTTAGGTGCAGGTTATTACAGCCAGAAGAATGAGTTTAACAGCAAGGTTGACGGCATTATGTACGAAGCAGGGCTTTATTCAGTATTTGGAATGTTCGGAATTAAGTTTGCGTATAAACAGAATGCTTTAAGCAAGTATAATGTTGGGTTCTACATAAAGTATTATTAATAATTATAATATATCCGCAAGCAGGATGCTTGCGTTACACTTTGGTAAAATTAAAAATAATAATATTTGTTATACTTCTGGTTAATATACCAGGGTGTACTATTTTTCAGGAGATAGCGGGCAACGGTCCTTCTTCTTTTAAACCGCCAAGAGAGGTAAAGAATAAAATAACAAACCCCGTACTTCCCGATGCGCGTCTTGCAGTTTTATGGATAGGGCATTCCACGTGCCTTATACAGATGGATGATAAGCAAATACTCACAGACCCGGTTCTTACAACTTCTATTGGAATATTTTCAAAAAGACTTGTCGAACCCGGCATTAAGACCTCTAACATTCCAAAGCTTGACCTGATTGCGGTCACTCATCCTCATATAGACCATCTCAGTCTCGGAACTATTGAACACTTGCAGAAGAAGAATAAAAACGTACCGTTCGTTTTTCCAGAGGGGGTGGAATCATACTTGCCCGGATATGACTATAACTATATACGCATGGACAATAATAACGGCTATGCAGACGACAATCCAATAGGAGATTCAGTAACGATAAACGGGATAACGGTTTATACGGTTTTTGCACGGCATTGGGGCGGCAGGTACGGTCTTGACGGATTCCTCTGGGGAGAGCATTCTTACACAGGATTTATTTTCAGTTATAAAGGGATGAATGTTTACTTCGGCGGCGATACAGGATACGACCCTCTCTCGTTTAAGAAACTAAGCGAGAGGTTTGAAATTGATCTTGCTTTAATTCCAATCGGTCCATGCGAAGAGTGCGAAGGATGCGGAAACAAAAGGCACGTTTATCCCGAGGGTGCAATCAAAATATTTCTTGACCTGAAAGCAAAAGTCCTGATGCCCATTCACTACGGGGTGTTTCAGTTCAGGCTTGCGGATG
>JBHELA010000411.1:0-6804 GCA_041859005.1 Ignavibacteria bacterium | reverse complement strand
CACTGTTTCAGCCGCGTTGAAAACAGGCATTATTATTGATATTTTGGGATATTTGTTAGTCAATATTATGAGCAATATAAGATTTGGTCATAAACAAAAATCTTTCTTTCATTATTATTGCATCCGGAAAAAACGATTTAAGTTCCTTTTCTTTTAACAATCTTACAGATGATACAACTGATAAGGCTCTAGAATAATTCTCTTCTTGAGGATAAGAAGCAAGTTTAAATTTAGTCAAGATGTATGCTCGCATTTTGAGAGGTAAAAAATGAAAAAATGGAACAAGAAAATGATGTTCAATTGGGAAATAAAAGGCGGGAGTTTGAACAAAGTAATTAACACCCCAGGTTTTTATATTCGACGAAAGTTTTTTCATTTGTTCAAAATCACCAACATGCTCAATAACAGAATTACAATGGATAACATCAAAACTTTTTGGTGGAAATTGTTTTTCATTAGTAGCATCACCCAAAATGTGTTTTATATTTTTGTTATTAACAATAATATCCGCAATGTTTAGTATTGTTATATCATTATTATTAATAAAGTCATCATTTAAAATTTCTAACGAATTTCCAAACCCTCCTATGTCAAGAATCTTCAATCCACTTCTATATTTTAGAAGTTTCATAAATCTTTCAAATCTTTTCTTACGAAATATCCGTGAAATTGAATATTTGTTGTTATAATTTGAGAAATATTTCAGCATTCTATAATAAGGTTCTTAATAAATTAATTTAGTTCGTTATTTAACCGATATTGGATATAATCAATTCTTTATTAATAATAGCCACTTTAATTCACAAAAAACAATGAATTCAATTATCATTTAACTTCCTTTCTACAAATATTTGATTTAAATTGTCCAATTACATCTGAAGCACAACTGAACATAATACCTTAAAACTTACGAAACCACTATAAGTTTATGGTACAAATCATAGTAATTGCTGAGCATATTTTTCACAGAATATTTTTTTAGAATAGACTCGTAATAATATGTTGACTCTTCAAGTAATTTGCCATAATTCATATATGAGTATTCGATTTTTTCAATCAGGGTTTCTAATTTCCCTTTAGTATAAATCATATTGGATAATTCCTTTGGAAATATTTCCTCAAATCCATCATAAGATGACGAAATCACCAAACAACCTGCTTGTATCGCTTGAATAATAATAGCGGGAACACCTTCAGAATTTGATAATGATGTAAAGATAAAAAGATTGGCATCTAACAAAGTCAAATGAAAATCTTTAATATAATCAACAAATATTACACAATTTCCTAGAGTCCTATTAAGTTCAATTAAGTTGTTGTATTCTTCTCCATTTCCCGAAATATAAAATTCAAATTTATCAGGATGAAGATTAGATAATATATTTGCCGCTTTTATATAAACATCTAATCCTTTTTCCTTAACTAATCTCGAAGATGAAAACACCTTAAATTTCACATCGACCTTTTTGTTATAATTGGGCTTTTCAACAGTCGATATACCCGGGGTAATTTTAATAATCCTTTCCTCATTAATTTTGTGATTAGTAATTAAATAATCTTTAATTCGATCTGTTAAGACAATATGGTAATCCGCCATAAAATGATTTAATTTACCCACTTTGGGTATTCTCCCGTGATTTGTTTGAATTGTTTTGGTTTGGGATATAAATGACGAACAATATGCAATATTTGAAGCATAATGGTTATGTGAATGAACAATGCTTATGTTTTGCATTTTACTTACAGATTTAACAAAGAAAATTGACTTTAAATAATTAATATAATTTCTTTTTAAATGAAGAATTCTTTCATAAATTATTACTTTACAATTATATTCATCTATCAATTCCTTGCTTTCTGCACTTCCACAAAGAATTAAGAAATTAAAGATGTTATCATATTTTCTATACTCATTAACAATTATTTTGATATGGTTAGACACTCCACAAACATACTTTAATTCGTCAGTTATTAACAGAATATTATTCAATTATGACCTTAATTTTAAATTGTAGTATGGTAAATAATATTTTCGGAATATGTTTTCCCAACTTAATTCCAAAAAGCTTTTATTAATGCGATTATAATTAATTACTAAGTTTTTAGATATCTCATGTGAAAGCTTTTGTTTATCTCCAAAATCTACCGAAGAGAATTCAACGAATTCACTTAAAAGTTCGCTAACTCCTGTTTGTTTTGTTAATATAGGATATAACCCGCAAGATATTGCTTCTAGGACTGAAATATTAAACGTATCATATGAGCTTGGCGAAACAATAATATTTTTATCGGATAAGAATAAACACATTTCAGATGGAGACATTTTATCAAGTATGCTTATATCTATGTTAGAGTACTTTCGTATTTTATTAGCCTTTTTAGGGGAATCTATTAAAAACAATTTAATTTTGTAAGGAAAACTTGATAATGAGTTAATAAGAAATTTAAATCCTTTTTCTTGTTGATCAATATTGCCGATAAAAACAACAGTTAATGGATCTTTGTCGGAATACTTTATTGGAAAATTTAAGAAACAACTATCTAAACCATTTACAGTTTTCGAGAATTTACTTTTGTTTGGAGAGTAATATCTTAAAAGAATGCTTTTTGAGAATTCTGAAAGATAAAATATCTTATTAGACGCGTAAATAACGATATTTTCTACTATAATATTTTTAATAACAGTAAAAACTGACTCCTTGTTGAAATACTTATTTTCATGCCTGATGATACCATTCATCATATAATAAATTTTAAACCTAGAAAATACTTTTAATAAATAAATAAATACTATAAACCTATCAAAACTAAGAATATGTATAATTCGGGGATTAATCTTAATAATTTGAAAAAGTATTCCTACTATTCCGATTTTTAAAACTTGGCACCCATTTACCTCTGTTGATTTTTCATAACCAAATAATTTTTTAATATAACTGTATTTTCTTCCATCCTGAAAGTATTGAATAAATATTGTATTGTCTATTTTCGAATATTCTTCAAAAATTCTTTTACATACTTTTTCCGGTCCGGACAATATTTCGCTTTCATTATAAGTACCTATAAAAATTACCTTCATTTACCATAATTTATTTTTAAGATAAAATGCATCACAAATAAGTATAAAAACCTCTGTCATTATAGTGGCATAAACAGCTCCTATAATACCTAAATTTAATAACAACACAATATTTAAAACAATGTTAATAAGCAAAGCAAAAAGGACAACATACATATTTTCTTTGTACATGCCCAAGCCATTCATGGTTATTCCTGTAAGATTATTAAGTGCGAGTGGAATAACAGAAAAAGATAAATACTGAAGTAAAATAACTGCATGGATGTATTTTTCCCCATAAATCAATTTTATTAATGTTTCAGAAGAAAAATATAAAGCTATAGAAATAGCAAGGCTTATCATTAATATATAAGATATATATTTTCTTAAAAATATCTTAACTGCAAATTTCCTTAAAGATAAGGAAGACACGCGAGTAAATCCTGAAACCAAGATAAAGGAAAACAGTAAATTGGATGATTTATAGACACCATATGCAATATTGTAAAATGCAACTTTTTCAATATCAATAATCTCAGTAATTATTATAATATCAATTTTATCATATAAAAAATTTACCATAGCTGCTACGCCAATTGGAAACGAAGAAATAAAGATGTTTTTTAATGAATGGAATACTGATCGGATTGTATTTCGTGCGAGGGTAAACTTGTTTATAATGAATTTATAAAACGATAATGCTATAATAATGTTACCTATAAGACCTATTAAAATAAATAGAATTAAGCTGGGATATACAATTAATAAGGATATTATCATTATAATTGATAATAAACGTACCGATGAGTAATATATAAATTGTATCTTTTCTTCACGCTTACCAAGTAATATGGAATTAAGAATTGAAATGAAGTAAAATGAGAAAACGAAGGAATGTAGAATAACAATAAGAGAATAATTGGTATTACCATAATAAAAATGAAAAATTAGCAGCATTATGAAAGTACTGATAAGAAAAGATGTAAACCCATAATACAATGCTGATGATAAATCCGTCTTATCTACTACATTATTTCTTGCTACTTGCCTTTGTAAATAAACGGGTAAACCAAATTGAAAAACAAACATGAGTATATTTGAAACGGAGAACAACAATATTATATTTCCATAATTATCTACACTGAGCAATCTCGCCAGAATTAGAAAAAGGATAAAGAAGAATAATTTATCTACTATCTGATAATACAGAACAAATCTGCTTTTCTTGAATATTTTTAAGAATTGATTTATCATCAGGTAAAATTACAATTCTATTTATTAAATTGAAGTAAACAAAAATAAGGATTATTTTATTGCATTATACCGAATGATTAATAAAAAAACAGCAAGGGAAATAATATACTTAATTTTAGCTTTCTTGGGAGCGTCCAATATACTCTTAAATACATATAATTATGGTATTGGACTAACCGATGATTCGGTTAATTATATTTATTCGGGGACTCACTTGTTACAAATGAAAGGGTTTTATAATTATGACGGATCAATATTTATTAACTGGCCCCCGTTATATTCGTTGATTATTTGTATAATTTCGGGAATAGGTTTTGATATATATACTGCTTTGATAATATTTAATACGATAATTTTCGGTTTAACGATATATCTGTTAGGAAAGCTTTCAGAGATTATATTCACTTCGTCAACAATAAAAATTCTGTATGTAACAACATTGACCTTTTCGTTTCAAATGCTTTTTCTTTTCACAAGAGCATGGAGTGAAACGATATTCATATTGCTGATAATAATAATTATTCTGACATTACTCAAAAACCCGGAACAAAATGTTGTATATTTATTACTGTTTTTATCATTATGTGTATTGACACGATATTTAGGTGTTTCTCTTGTAATATCATATTATATATACCTTACATTCATAAAAAACGGGACAAGTAAACCTCTAAAAACATATTCAAACAATGCAATTTTGATATCACTATTTGCTATTATACCAACATGCTTGTGGTTAATAAGGAACAGATTAATGACTAACAATATAACAAACATTTCTATTAACTCACCTGAATCTTTATTTTCAAACTTTTATAAGTTGTTAGAGTACACGAGTGCACTATTTATACCGGAATCTATTGATGCACAAATCAGGATTTTTTTACTTGCTGTTTTGGGTGGCTTTACTATGTGGTTTTTTATAAAGTCAAAAGTTTATTCTGATAATAAATTAATAACATTAATATCAATCATATATATAATATCGCTCTTAATAATATCGAGCATATTTAAGTTTGATAATATATCATATAGATTCTTGATACCTGTATATTTTATTTTATTGGCTTTAATAATTAGAACGCTTGAAGGATTGATGTTAAAATCAGATAATCCGATTACAAAAGTACTTTTTAGTATAATCCTGGCAGGGATAATGATTTTCCCTTTAGAAAAGGGTATCAAGCACACATTAATTAATTACAATGGCGGTATTGAAGGTTTCAACTCTATAAAATGGAAAGAATCTGAAACGATTGAGTACATAGAATCGTACGCCAAAAATTCCAAGATTTATTCTAACAGTCCTGCCGGAATCTATGTAAATACAGGATTATCAACATATAGAATATCAAATTATCCGGAAGAGAGGTTAGAAGGAACTCTGCGGATTATATTCAAGAAATCACTACCTGAGATAGATAATGTACCGGATTTACGAGACACAATATCCCAGAATGACAGCATTATTTATCTGAAGGATTCATATATTATTATTACAAAGAATTAACCTAATGATAATCTTTGGTTTTATTGTTTTTGGCAGTGTGCTGATTTTTTGTGGTCTAAAAGACCCAAGGGAATTCAGTAATAAAATATATTATATTTTCACCTATTCAGGGTTCTTGTTTTCACTTATTGGTATCTTTAATTATTTACTTAACCCTGCAACAAGAAGCAGTTCTCTATTTGGTGATAGAGTTTTTGATGCGGAATTTGTAGTCAGTACTATCAGTTTCTTACTTATTACTTCCATGTTGATAAAATCCCATAATGGTAAGATTAGGAATCTATTATTTTTAGCAAACTTATTTCCGTTAATTTATATTATAATTCTTCGTACAAGAGCTGGTTGGCTGGCAACTGGAATAATTTTTATATCGATAGTGTTATTTTCACTAATATATTTTAAATATATAAATGGTAAATTTTTGCTATTGAGAATAGGGGCTCTTATAATCATTTCCATTTGCCTTGCCATCTTAATACCGGTTGACAAGAATTATGAAAGGGCTGATTTATCAAAGACTTTAGGAAGTATATTTGAAAATGACTACTATTCAAACAAAGTTAGGATAGATTATTGGGATATTTCTTTGAAGATATTTTCCGACAACCCTATTTCAGGAATAGGAAGAGGTAAATGGGCTGGGATTTATCCTTTATACAGTGGTAACAATTATACAGATGAGAATGTTGATATGAACTCTGCAATAAATCCGCATAATGATTATATAGAAGTGCTTGCAGAATACGGGATATTTGGATTTATTCTTTTTACAGGGTTTATTTTTACGGGGTTGTATTTTCTGTTTAAGAAATCAAAACAAGAAATTAATTATTTGCCGTTCTTTCTTTCTGCGCTGGGTGTGTGTGTAATGATGTTCTTTTCGTTTACAAAGGATAATTTTTGGGTAATAATTGTATTTGCTGTTTGTATGGGGGTTGGATACTCATCCAATTATGAATTAGTAATTAAGAAATTTGAGTTC
>JBHELA010000276.1:0-9349 GCA_041859005.1 Ignavibacteria bacterium | reverse complement strand
CAAATTAATACAATAGACTAATTTCGTGATGCTGAGAAGAAGCCGAGAATAAGCTGAAAAGAAGCCGAGAAGAAACTACTTTTAAACTGCTTTAAGGCTGTACATGGCTGAACTATGGCTGAAAATGGCTGAACTATGGCTGAAAATGGCTGAACTATGGCTGAAAATGGCTGAAGTATAGCTGAAAATGGCTGCGCATTAAACCAACTATCATATAAATATGACAGTTATGAGGACTAAAATAGAATGAAATTGCAGAACCTATATCAACTTTTTGCAATCATGATGCTTGCGTTACACTAAAATCATAATCCCGAAGGGATTAAATTTGAATAACCTCCCGCGAAGCCGGGGGTAAAAACTAAAACCCCCAACCCTGAAAGCCTGCCATCAGGAGGCAGGGATTGAACATATTACTATATTTCTTATTTCTAATAACTTATTAGAAAAAAATCGTATGTAAATTTCATCACTTTTCACCGTCGTATTTGTAAAAAATATTACAAAAAGACTCGCCAAAATATCTAACGGGTCAAATAAAAGGACTACTTATTAATGTTATTTTATTAAAAGCATTTGTTTCGTTTCTGTGAAATTACCTGACTGAATTTTAAAGAAGTAAACACCGCTTGAATGTTTTGATGCGTTCCAGTTTGTTTTGTATGTACCTGCAGAGAGCTGTTCGTTAACGAGAACTTTAACTTCTTTTCCGAGAATATTGAAGACTGATATTCTGACTGACGATGACTTCGGTATTGCAAAGTGTATTAATGTTGACGAGTTGAAGGGATTGGGATAGTTCTGAGAGTTTATACTGTGCGGGTATTTCCCCCGAGATTTGTCCAATGCTGTTAGGACTTTGAAGCTTTCCTGTTGAATCATATTTAACGATAAAGCAGTCGTTGTTTCCGATACTTGATAAAAGAAACTGTGTGCCTTTCGGGTTTACGTTTGCGTTGGTTCCGTAAAGCTGGCCTGTAATGATTACGTTGTTCATCTGGTCAACAGTAAGCCCTGCACAGATATTCTGGTCGGTTGAATTTGCCGCACCAAAATTCAAAGCCCAGATGAACTGACCGGTGTTGGTATATTTTGCAAGAAAGACATCGGCTGTCGGAGCGGTTGCCGTTAGATTATATGTACCATTCGGGTTAAAGTTTACCGTTCCGTTCATCCATCCTGCAACATATACATTGTTCAGATTATCGAAGCCAACCCTGTGACCGCCGTCACCCGGATTTGACTGCATACCAAATGCATTACGCAGGAGACCCGATGTATCGTATGAGGCGAGGAAGAGACTTGCACCACTGATGTTATTCGTCCCGCCGCTTGTGTTGAAATTAACAGTTCCTGCAATTCTTCCCGTGAAGAATGGCATATTGTTATTATCGAGTCTCATTGCTCCGGGAGAAACTAAATCCTGCAATGTCCCGCCGACTCTTTTGACCCATATTAAACTTCCTGATGAAGAATATTTTGCGAAGAACATATCAGTTGCGCCTTCGCTCGATAATGTAGTGGTTCCGTTGGGGTTAAAGTTTACGCTGCTTCCTCTGAAATTTCCTGCGAAGTAAACGTTATTAGAAGCATCTACGTCAACTGCCGTATAGGCTTCGTAGAAAACGTTAGTATCGTTTGCAGTAACCACATAAGCCCATTCATTAATACCGTTTGGATTGTACTTTGCGAGAAAAAGACCTGCATTGCTGTTACCGACACTTTTTACGTTTGCTGTGCCAAGCGGATTAAAGTTTATGCTTTCGTACATTGCGCCGCAGATATAAACATTATTCTGAATATCAACGGCAATATCCCAGACACGCTCTTCGGTTGCACCTGCTGTGTTTCCAAGAATCATTGCCCACTGATAGTTTCCGTTTAAATCATACTTGGCAAGAAAAGCATCGTAATGTCCGAATGTATTAATTGTATTTCCTCCGTTGGGATTAAAGTTTACGGGTTGGTTACCAAGTGTCGTATTTCCGCAGTATCCCGTAACATATACATTTCTTAGCGCATCAGTTACTACTCCGTGAGGTGCATCAGTTGTATTTGATCCGCCTATTCTCTTGCCCCATAAAAGGTTTCCGTTCTTATTATACTTTGCAAAAACAACATCTATTGCACCGAAAGAAGTCAATGTTGTTGTACCGTTTGGATTTATATTAATTGTATTCGCAAACAGAGCCGCCTCAATATAATTTGTGTCTGAATCAACAGTATTCGCCTTTCCATATTCAGAGCCTGCGCTTGAATACAGAAAAGAAAGTTGTGCATTTGCGTTTATTGCAAGTGCAAGCAATACAACAGTTAATAACTTTTTCATAATAATATTTTTATTGCAATTTATAATTTAACAGCTGTAAATTCAGCAGTATTATATCCCTGGTATTTACTTTGTTAATATCATTCTCTTTACTTCGTTGAACTCACCGGAAGTAATTGAATAAAAATAAACTCCGCTAGAATATTTTGATGCATTCCATTCTGTTTTGTATGTACCTGCAGTGAGTTGTTCGTTAACGAGAACTTCAACTTCCTTTCCGAGTATATCGAAGACAGATATTCTGACCATTAATGATTTCGGTATTGCAAAGTTTATTGTTGTTGACGGATTAAAAGGATTCGGATAGTTCTGGTGTAATTTAAAATCGTGAGCAGTTTCTTCATTTTTCACAATACCCGTTCCGGTTGTTACAAAAACATACTGAGTTTTTGTGAGTGTGTCAGAACCGTAGGAATTTGATACAACAAGTTTTACAGGGTAAATTCCTGGAGCAGAATAATTAATGTTTTCCGGATTCTGCAAGTTTGAAGTTGCGGGAGTTCCACCCGTAAAACTCCACTGCCATGATGTTGGAGAATAAGACGACTGGTCGAAGAAACTGACAGACTGCCCTGTTGTAATATCTCTTCCGTTCGAACGGAAATCTGAAACGGGTTTGCGGTTTAATACCGTTTTGTATGCATTTATTTGCGAACCTGAGCCGATTGTAATGAACACTCCGTCTTTTCCGAGCGGGCATCCGCCGTAAGTATTGCTTGGAACTGATTTCTGCCATATTACAGTTTGCAAGTCCGGAGTGTATGCAAAATATCTTCCGTTTCCGGATTCGCCAGTTGCAACGTAAACAGTCGAATCGTATCCTACAGAAACGTACACAGCAGGAATAAAGCTTGAAACTGAGTCTATGATTGTTCCCGTATTGCCGTTAACGCGCATGAGTCTTCCGTTTGCAGCTCCGCTGTTAATGTTAGCACAGTAGAGGACATTGTTTGGTCCGAATGACCTAACAAGAACCGCCGGAGTCATACTCCATTTTTGCGTGAAGCCCGTTCCGTTATCCGTGAAAGCATACAAATCGCCTCCGTCTCTTGCTATGTATATTGTTCCGTCGGGACCTATAACGAGGTCGTTTTCCTGATCACTATCTCCAGGTAGAGATGCTGATTCATATTTAAGCAAACCCGTTGTAAGGTTTACAGCAATTAATTTTTTTGGCGTTGAAATGGAGCCCGACCAGTGATAATAAGTGTTTCCGTTAAGAACAAAACCTCCGTCGGGACCAACCGGAATTGTATAATTATATGTCCATTTGGGAATTCCTGTTTTCCTGTCGAGCCGTTTGCCAAAAATAACAGGGTCACCGTCTTCGGCAAAGCAGATACCTGTATTTCCCGGAAACATATTTGAGACAATAGACCATTTAACATTCCCGCTGTCAACAGACAATGCATAAAGTTTTGAAGCTCTGTAATCGCACGCATAGACTGCATCTTCGGTAAAGCCCACAACATACATTACCGCAGAATCTGTAACGGTTTTTTCCCAGATAAGGGAACCGTTTGTTAGATTTCTTAATTCGACTCTTCCTCTGTAAGGAGAAAGAGAAATTGTACGCGCTGTTGCAAATTTGTCCCCGAATGAATAAACTGCATTTCCCCAGACAGTATTATTAGCACTGTTAACCGTCCAGTACGGCGTCGTGACTGATGAAGGTCCTGTAATTTTTGTTAATCCGTTTTTCTGATTGCTTCCTGCATAGGTGTACCAGTTTTGTGCGAAAGAAACAGACGTAAAAAGTAATGAAAATAATAATGCAGTAAAAGTTTTCAATGTTATGATTTTAATCTTGATAATAATAATATTTATATTTTGAATTAAACATTTTATTGTATTCTCCTATAAAACAAGTCCCACAGGGTGGTTAGGTGACTTGTAAATTGTGAAAAACGGCTCACAGTAGCTAAAGGGTTTATCTGTCCGGGCTGAAAAAACCGTTTTTTCTTTATAGAACTTAAATTCACATTTCTGTTGTTATTTTAAAAGCATCATTTTAACAGTTTGGCTGAAGCTGCCTGAAGATATTCTATAAAAGTACGTGCCGCTCGTAAGTCCGCTTCCGTCAAATGCTAATTCATACGTTCCCGGCTGCAAAGTTTTATTTAAAAGTTCAGCAACTTCCCTGCCGTTTATATCGAATACTTTTATCACAGTTACTCCTGTTTTTGGAATCGAAAATTCTATATTGGTTGATGGATTAAAAGGGTTAGGATAATTTTGCATTAACTTGTATTCAGAGGGTGCATTAAATTCATGTGTAATGCTAAGCGGTGTATCTCTTTTAAACAGCCTCACCGTATTTCCGTTGTGAAAAGATATTCCGTTTTTAGCGTCAATATCGCTCCAGTATATTTTACGAATAGAACCTGAGGGTAAATCTGTTTTTTCGTATTGCTTAATAAAATTAGTACCGTTAAATGTATAGACATATACCTTCCCGTTAAAGCTTCCTGCGACTATTGACGGGTATATGTCACCCGAGAGTTTTTTAACATCGAGGCAAAGCATTGAATTATTATCAGCGGGTTCCATTAATGAGTCAACCACAACGTAAGAATTATCACCCGTTGAGTTCAGTATAAAAGTTGCAGCTCCCCTCGAGGATGCTGTCATAATCAGTTCTTTTACACCGTCGTTATCATAATCTGTTACATAATATGAACAGGGGTATCCAATTTTTGTGGAAGGAGTAGTATAAAATTTAAAAGTTGATGTTGTAGAATCATACTCAAGGCGTGATATATTAATAATTAGAGTCCCCGTACTGCCGTATGTAAAAAACAACTCATCCCATCCGTCGCCGTCGCTGTCGCCGATGCCGCTTTTACCAAATAAGTACATTCCCCCGCCGTAGTTGTATAGATTTGTGTACGTGTTCGAACCTGTTGTACCGGTCTGTTCCCAGAATCTTATTGTACAGGTTGTAGGTGTAGCCGATGCGCTTCTTCCGACAACAATTTCTTTCTTTCCGTTTTTATTCATATCCGTAATATGAATAAACCTTCCCTGCTCTGACGCGCCGGACAAAGTTAAAGTGTTTTGTGTTTCCTTGCTGACGTATGTATTATTACCCGTACACTCAAAAATATACAAGCGGCATATTGTGGAAAAATCCGCAGCAATTATTTCAGTCAAACCGTCTCCGTCGGAGTCTCCGAATGTCAAAGGACCGAAAGAACCGTTTTCTACTTTATTGTACTGATATACAACTGCAAAACTATCAGGTTTAGAAGGGACCTGTTCATAAATATAGAATGTTCCGACTGTTGTCCATGTATAGCACCCAACATCAAGCAATGTATCTCCGTCAAAATATCCTGCAACAACATCATTGACATTTGAAAACATTCCAGAAGAAGACGACCAGTACTGGCTGAATGAAAGACTCATAGTTGAATAGCTGTTCCATTGGCTATTAGCTTTACTAAAATTCTGTGAGTAATCAAAAGTACCGTCGTTGTTTTCATCCTGCGAATAAGCAAGTGAGGAGATTATAAAAATAACAACTATTGTAAGCAGCGAAGTTAATAAAAATGGTTTTTTCATTTTGTGGTTTATTTAATTATTATTAATTTTTTTGTTGTTTGAATTGTAAAATTTAATAGTATCAGTTCCTGATGCCTTATCAGGATTGTATTTTTTAATATATTTATTGATGTATTTTTCCGTTTTCTTTTTATTAATATTTAAGCGATAAAGCTATCTAAAGAAACAAATATTTCCATTCCTTTAACTCATCCACTGCATCCGGCGGTATAAAAAATTATCCTCTTCTTTAAATGCCGGATGCAATGCATGAATTAACTATTCTCTCTCTCGTTTTTCATTATTGATAGAAACTCTCGCAAATTGAAAGCTCTATAAAACATTTTATTTTTGGACACTCCTTTTTATAATCCAAAACTGATTTTTCACATTTGAATCAACTCATTTATTTCTATAAATATCGCTTTTAAACAATAAATCTTATAAAAGCCATTACTGTCATACATATTAAAAATAAAAGCCAGATTCCTGCCGATGAAACCGCTGCTGCTTTATTTATAGAACTTTTATAACCCAAAACTTCGTATAAAAATGTAGATTCTTCTTTCTTAGCTTTCCTGATAAAATCTATGCAGAGATTTATCATTATTCCGAGTAATGAAGCTGATATTCCCATTCCAAGCCCCGTTATCATCATATTAAACACACTTATAAAATTCAATGAGTTGAAATTAATTATCTCAATGAAACTATAAATAAAATACATAATTGCAGATGTATAAGCACCAAACGCAATTGCTTCAGCATTGCTGCAATTCTTTCGGTTTAATTTTCTCAATACTGGAAAAGAAACCGAAACAATAATCGATATTGCATAGAAAAAAGGATTAAAGGCATCTAATATGCTTATGCTGTCGTTTTCCTCTGAATTTGTTAACAGGTTCAAATAGCTCAATAAACCTGATCGAATTATTCCGGAATATTGAACATAATAATCTTTATTATTACCATCTCTTTCTTTGTCTAATTCATTTATAATCTCCAGCATTACAATCATAATTACCGTTGTAAAAATAATAATAGATGCAGTCTTGATAATATTATTCAATCTGAATCCTTATAAGTTTTTATCATTATAATCTAATGTTATTTTATCATCAACATTTTCTTTGTAATCACATTTTCCCTTCCGTCAGCATTTGCCGTCAGCCTGTAAAAATAAACACCGCTCGAAAGCCCGCTCCCGTCAAAGGTTGTCTCATAAGTCCCTGGCTGCATTCTCTCATTCACAAGCGTCTGCACCTCTCTCCCGCCGTTATCATAAACCTTTATTAATACATCACTGTTACCTCTCACCTGAAACCTGATGACTGTACTCGGATTAAAAGGATTAGGGAAATTCTGAAGAAGTATGAAATCAACAGGATTCAAAGCAGAAATTTCAGGAACACCAGTTGCACCGCTTGTGGTTTTCATTATCATTCCGCTATTGCCTGCAATCCAGCCTGTATTTTCATTTATGAAATGCATGCTGTTTACAGGAATACTTGCCTGAATAAAATCATTAGTCCAGTTAATACCTCCGTTTGAAGTTCTTATTACACCAAGATTTCCGGATGCATATCCAAGGTTTTCATTAGTGAATACTATGCTTGTAAGCCCTCCAGTTGTGCCGCTCGTTTGAACAGACCAGGTGTTTCCGCCGTCAGTTGTTTTTCTTATCAATCCTGAAAGTCCTGATATCCATCCTGTCAACGGATTGATGAAGTGAACACACCGCAAATCCGTAGTCGTTCCGCTTGAAATACTGCTCCAGTTATTTCCGCCGTCATTAGTTTTTATAATCTTACCGCTTGTTCCGCAGGCATATCCCGTTAAAGTATTAGGAAACTGTATCGAATATAATGACACAGCTGTATCAGCAAGATTAACGCTGAACCAATTTGTACCACTGTTAGTAGTCTTATAGAACCTGCTGTAATATGATGTATTAAAATAACCGCCTGCTGCAAATCCCGTATTGGCGTCAGCAAATGCCACTGCCTGAAATTCTTCCGATGCTGTACTTCCCGAATAATTCAACATCCAGTTCGTTCCTCCGTTTGTGGTAACGAGAATTTTTAACCCTCTTCCGGCTGCGAATCCGAGATTTGAATCATAAAATTTTATATCGTATAAATTTTGTCCAGAAGGAATATTCTGCCCAATCCACGTATTTCCTCCGTCAGTGGTTTTGTGAATACTGGAATTACCTATTACACCATAGTAACCGCAAACATATCCTGTTGATTGATTTATAAAATATATACCCGAGAGGTTATCGGTAGTACCTGTCTGAAGTGAGTTCCAGTTATCTCCAAGATTCGTGGATTTAATTATCATTCCGGCTGTTCCCGTTGCTAAAATTAAAGGAGTTGAAGTTACTGTCAATCCGCTGAAATTAAAACCTGTTACCGGCAGTCCAACCGAAATTTTATTCCAGTTTGTACCTCCGTTTGTGGTTTTAAATATATTGTCCGACCCTGAAATCCAGCCCGTGTTTTCATTAATGAATCGGACATTCCAAAGCCAGATTGTACCCGTTCCTGTATTCTGTGCTGTCCAGTTTGCTCCGCCGTCAGTTGTTTTAACTACGGTCTGGTTCTGACCCGCAGCCCAGCCTGTATTGTTGTTCACAAATATTATGGAATAAAAGAAACTTGATGTTCCCGTATTCAGTGCAGTCCAGTTATTGCCGCCGTTCGTTGTTTTATATACCGCAGAAACCCCCGACGCTCCGCCTGCAATGTATCCTGTATTGTCATCTGAAAAATATACTGACCTGAAATCGTGTGTTGATACTGTTGTTGATGTCCAGTTATTGCCGCCGTTTGTTGTTTTAAGGCATGCGCCATTTGAAACTGATATCCATCCTGTATTGGAATTTCTGAAATAAACAGAATTTAATGTCACAGTAACGCCGCTTGTCTGCTGTACCCAGTTAACTCCGGAATTTGTAGTTTTGAAGATTTTTCCTGATGCTCCCGTTACGAAACCCGTGCTATTATCAACAAAATACAATCCTCTTAATTCGGATGTAATTTCTGTTGGATATAAACTCCAGTTAGTTCCGCCGTTTGTTGTTTTCTGTATTATTCCTCCCTGTCCAACCGAAAAAATTAAGTTGTCATTCAGCGCCTGTATATTATACATATAGTTTGACTGCGGAACCGGATTCTGCCAGAACCATAATGACTGACCGGACGCATTGCTATAAATAAATATTGCTAAAATTAGTATAACTCGTTTCATTCAGGTATTAGTTAAAGTTTCATAAGCGCCAAAATACATTATTCGGAACTTATACATCAATTATAATTTTAAAATTACAAACTTCTATTTACTATACGGACATTTGTCCTATCGCTAATTTTAGTGTTTTTTCGGATTTAAGTCTTTATACAATTTAATATATTCTTTTACAACTTTCAAACTTTTTCCTGTGATTCCTCTGATCGATGGTTCATCTATCCCTTT
>JBHELA010000215.1:0-4991 GCA_041859005.1 Ignavibacteria bacterium | reverse complement strand
AGGTTCACGTCTTGCAAATTTCAACGCGCTCATTGAAATGTTGAAAAATGAACCTTTATACCTGCCGTCGAAAATCGAACTAAAAGTAGATTCGCTTCAGGATCTTCATGACCAGGCAAGTTCCGCAAACCAAAACCTTGCAACCGCATACGGCATCTACACATCCGAACGGGCAAAAATCCTCCCCATGTTCGATGGTCCCGAAGGTCTCACCGTAAGAGCCGAGCGTGCTAAAGCCCACGTCCGCTCCGTTTACGGCGCTCAATCCCCCGAGCTAAAAGCCCTAACCGGCAAAACATATTAAAAACATTTTTCGTATCGGGGGCTTTCAAAGCCCCCGATTTTTATAGTAATTAAAAATAATCAAAATGAAATGGCCGTTTTTAAAATACAAAATTACTGACATAAAATTAGAGATAAACAGAGAAGAACTGAAAAGGATTGGAAGGATATTAATTATTGATGATGAAAAGCCAGATACTTTGCTCAATCCATTAATGAGTAATGGCTTTTCTGTCGATCATTATATTGATATAACTCCCGAAAATTTATATGTAGTTGAAGAGCCACGTTATGATTTAATACTCTTAGATTATGGCAATGTTGGTCTTCAAATTGGCAGCGATGAGGGTTTTTCAATTTTAGAACATATCAAAAGAGTTAATGCATACACTGTAGTTTATGCTTATACTTCTAGATCACTAAATGCTAGACAGTCAGAGTTTTATACAAAAGCTGATGGTACTTTACCAAAAGACGCTGGTATTGCTGAGACAATTCAAATTCTTGAAGAAGGGCTAAAGAAAAGTTTGAGCATCGATAATTGTTGGAGTAGTTTTTTGAAATCCCAGAATATTGATGAAAAATCTGATCGTGATTATGAATTACAAAATTCATTTGTAAAAGGTCTCAAAAAGAAGAAAAATATGGATAAATTTAGAAATAGTTATCATATTAATGGTATGGATGTATCTAAAAATATTACATTCTTATTACTTGAAAAACTTTTAGAACTTGGAATAAAGGCTATTTTCTTATGATTACATTTGATGATATTCGTTACTTTTCTGCCTTACCAATAATTAATACATCTAACCTTGAGCGTTTAAATGATGGTATTTATTGTAATGTGCCTATGTTTTGTAAAAATAATTTCGGTAAAAATGACCACTGTATTAAGCATTATCAGAATTCATTTAGTAGAAAAGGTGAATTTATTGAATGTCCTTTTGGTTTCTCGTCGTTTTTTGTCTCATATAAAGATATTAATTATTCTTTAACGTGTTTTATTCCATTCCCACGTCAAGGTAGTGCAAAAGAAAAAGAACATGCAAAAAAGTATCCAAATAATAAATATAGTAGAGAAAATATTACATATTTGAATTCAATTTTGTATTCAATAATTGATGGTTTAGATAATAAGGAAAAAGAGATTTTTGAGAATTATTCAAAAGCTCTACATGAAATAAGAAAGTATAATAGAACAATAAAACAAATATCGGAAGTATTATCAAAAAATGATAATGATAATCAAGATTTATTAAGAATATATAAAGCCTCAGAACTAATGTCGAAGCAGCATGATATAATTGAGATACTTGCAAATGACAGCTTATTGAAACTTGAACTTAAAAGTAATTGTGAAGTTTATAAAATATTTGATAAAATAAGAAAGATTGTTGATGATAAAAGGCAAATTAAAATTAAGGCACATTTAGATTATCATCCAGTGGTAAAAGCCTGTGACAGGACTTTCCCGATTATTGCCAACGTACTTTTTAGTAATGCTATAAAATATTGTGTTAGTGGCTCAGATATAGAAGTCGAAATATTAAAACATGGAGAAGAAAATAATGCATGTATAGTAAAAGTAACTAATGAAATTCCAATGAACATGGAACTAACCGATGAAGTTTTTAAAAAAGGATACAGAGGAACTTCAACAAAAGAAGGCTCCGGATATGGATTACACGTTGCTCAATTAGTTGCTAAACAACATAACTCAGAAATAGAATTAATTATTGATAAGAACAAGAATAAGAAGATTTGTATATTTAAATTGGTATTAAAAACACTTCCATAGTTATATTATCACCGTCAGCCCAATCACCTGACGGTTTTTCTTTTTCACTTCATTAATGTTTTTAATTCCTTAATTTGTCATAAATAATAATTTATAATGAATTAATGGAAATTATTAAGCACCCGATAAAACCGAAGAAGGAAATTACTTGGCATTACAAATCCCATCCATATTTTACAAAGCAAGCATCAAATGTGGTTTCAGAGTATATTAAGCATTATTCGAATGAAGGAGATACGATTTTAGATCCTTATGGTGGTACGGGTGTAACAGCGATAGAAGCATTAACTTTAAGAAGAAAAGTAATTATACTGGATATAAACCCATTGGCGTGTTTTATAACATTACAGAATTGCCTTACAGTTGATTTAAATGAGTTGTACAAACAATTTAGAATATTAGAAGAGAATTGTAAGTCAACAATTGATAATTATTATAAACTACCTGATAACAAAGTAGATAAAATAAAAGTTGAATATTGGTATCCCAAGAATGTTAAAATGCCTTTAGATGCTGATTTTAAGTTTGTTGAAGAATTATTTACCAAAAGACAATTATTATCATTTTCCTTAATACTTCACAATATTAAGAGAATTAAGAACAAAAGTATAAAAGATGCATTTTTGTTCGTCTTTTCTGCAAGTCTTGCTAAAGCAAATAGGACATATATGCCAAGTGAAAAAGATGGAAAGCAAGTCGGAGGAGGCGGTTCAAGTATTTTTGGAACTTATAGATATTGGAAACCAAAAAAATTACGAGAGATTCATGTTTGGGATAACTTTGTACAACGTTTTAAATTTTATTCTGCTGGAAAAGAAATATGGAATAATGTAGTAAAAGATTTTAGCGTTAAATCAAATTTAATTGTAATAAATGATTCCGTTCTTAATTTAGATAAACACATAAAACCTGATACAATAGATTACATTTACACCGACCCGCCTTATGGTGGTAATATTGCTTATCTTGATTTATCCACTATGTGGAATGCATGGCTCGGTTTTAAAATATCAAAAGAAACACGAGAAGAAGAAATCATTGAGGGCGGCGATTTAGATAAATCACAGGAGAATTATGAAGAATTATTCTCAAAATCATTTGAGGTTATGGGCAAAGTCTTGAAAAAAGATGGTTGGATGAGCCTGGTGTTTGCACACAAGAAACTTGAATTCTGGAACACAATAATTGATAGTTCAGAATCAAACGGTATGGAGTTTTTTGGCAGTACATTTCAACCAACAAATAACAGTTCTATTCATTACAAAAAGAACCCCTCAAATGTTCTTTGCTCTCAAAGAATTGCAAACTTCAAAAAAACTTTTAAATATTCTAAAATTGAAAGAACAGATGATGTTGCAAATTATATTCTCAATGAAATTGAAAGAAGCTGCCTTGAAACAAGAGGAGCATCAATTGATAGGATCTATCAGCGAGTACTCGATAAACTCCTTGATAACAAAATGATTTATGAGGCTAAGAAAAAAGGATATTTAAAACTCGATACTTTCCTTGAGGATACAAACCTATTTGTTTTTGAATCGAATACAGGTCTTTATTACGTGAAGGATGCAAACCAATCGAAAGATTACGAGAAAGAATATTTCAAACACAAAGACGAGATAAAATTATATTTGCAGAGTATGCTTAAAACGAAAAAGTCTATGACAATTGATCAAATCCATAAAGAATTGTTTGAATTGTATAGCGAGAATAAAAAATTTCCTATAGCTGAAAAAGACATAACTGAAATTTTGAAGGATATTGCACATCAACATTTGAGAACTGGGAAATGGGTTATTAATACAGGTGAGCAAATTGGTTTTGGTTTTGAAGAAGTGGTAAAAAGTAAACTTGTAAGAATTGATTCTGAAGGTCTAACACATTCCGAAGTTATTTACAGACTTCACATTATTGGAAAATATCTCGGCTTCTCGAGTTTCATTGGCAAGAAAGAACAAGCAACTGATGGTTTTAAAAATATTAAATTTTCTGACATATCTATTCCTAATTTGTTATTAAAAGAATTTGATAGAATGAATAAAGCCGAAGTAAATAAAATAATGCAGATAGATTTAGTATGGCTTGATAAATTCAATAACCCCAGATACGCGTTTGAAGTTGAAGAATCAACCTCTATCACTTCCGCATTCGACAGATTTACAAACCTTTTAAAAGCTGATCATTCAATAAGCAAGAATTTATTCATAGTTCTACCGAGAAAAAGAGAAAATAAATTTAATGGTATTTTAAAAACAAGTCAATATATTGGTCATCCGATTTATCTTGAACAGAAAATGAAATATATCTATAAAGAGGACTTAAAAAAGTTCTACGATGAGCATATTGAGAAATCTTTTGACGAAGTAGATTTGAAACAGATAATTACGGATATAAATGTGCAGAATTAAGATATAAGAAGATATGATATTTTTACTTAAAGTAAACGACCCACTTTCGCGGGTCGTCGGTCCATAGATGCTATCTATGGAGATGTTGATATAAACATAGTAACATTTAACAATAAATTCAATAGAAATTACTAATTCAACCAATTTACAATCTTTGCGCAAAAACCTTTAAGTATTTCCAATCTGCAAGAAAACATTTCCATTCCTCAAGAAAACATTTCAATTCTGCTAGAAAACATTTTCAACACGGATTATATATTCTTCAACACGGATTTTTTATTCTTCAATACGGATTTTTTATTCTTCAATACGGATTATATATTCTTCAACACGGATTTTTTATTCTTCAACACGGATTTTCTATTCTTCAACACGGATTTTCTATTCTTCAACTCGGATTTTTTATTCTTTAACTCGGATTTTCTATTCTTCAACTCGGATTTTTTATTCTTCAACTCGGATTATTCTGTTTATATTTCATAAATTCAATCAAATTCTTA
>JBHELA010000213.1:0-8547 GCA_041859005.1 Ignavibacteria bacterium | reverse complement strand
AGGTTCACGTCTTGCAAATTTCAACGCGCTCATTGAAATGTTGAAAAATGAACCTTTATACCTGCCGTCGAAAATCGAACTAAAAGTAGATTCGCTTCAGGATCTTCATGACCAGGCAAGTTCCGCAAACCAAAACCTTGCGACTGCTTACGGTGTTTATACATCCGAACGCGCAAAAATCCTGCCCATGTTCGATGGTCCCGAAGGACTCACCGTCAGAGCCGAGCGTGCTAAAGCCCACGTCCGCTCCGTTTACGGCGCTCAATCCCCCGAGCTAAAAGCCCTAACCGGCAAAACGTATTAGTAAGTCTTTGAATAAAATTCAATCATCCCCGCTCTTAATAAGCGGGGAATTATTTAAACATAAAAATTATATTATGGCAGAAGCAAAAACAAATTATCAAACATTGGTTGATTTATATAATAATGTCGACTCAAAGTTCTATGAATATCAAACTTTGGTTTCCAAACTATTTGAAGCCTTTATTGACGGTTTTTCAGAGTATATAGGGTGTCCACATAAAATTGGATATGCTGATATTAAAGACATAAAAATCGGGTATGATTATTCTAGAAATTATAAACCAATTTTTAACTCAATAGATTATAATCAAGATACTGGTTTCTGGACTCTTTTAATTTCAATAAAATTATCAACTACTAATCCAATATCTTTAGCGTTTAATCTATCAATTTACAACAACATAAACACAGGCGAAAAGAAACTTTCTATTGAAGAGATTAAATATAAATTAGAATTAACTAAAGATGATAATTTAGACACAGCTTTTAAAGCCACATATGAAAAAGTCTTTAATATATACTGCGAAAAGGAAAAAGAAATAATAACAAATGGATTTATTCATTATGATAATAAATTGAGAACGATAGGATTTTGATTAAATTAGATTTTTTATTCAAATTTTAACTTTAAACAACAATTAATAATTATGAGCATTGATTCATTCTATATAACATACAAAGGTATCGTTGATGGCTATTTACAGAAACTAGAAATTGAATTCGATTCTGACATAATGTATTTTTATGGTCCTTTTCAACCTGGATTAGAAATACCATTTAGAGATATAATAGAAAAGTTCTCTCTTCCCGATAATCTTGCCAAAAAGAAAAATAGAATCACAATTTTTCTAAATACACCTGGTGGTAATATCGAAGCTGTAGATAAATTAGTTAATATTATTCGTGCTAATTTTGATCAAGTATATTTTGTAATTCCAGATTCGGCAATGTCTGCTGGTACAATTTTCTGTATGTCTGGTAATAAAATATATATGGATTATACTTCTTCCCTTGGCCCAATTGACCCGCAAGTCTATAATGGAACGCAGTGGGTTCCTGCTTTAGGTTACATTGATAAAGTTGAAGAATTAATTGTTAAAATAAATGGTAATGCAAACGCTAGAGCTGAATTTTTACTCCTGCAACGTCAAGATTTAGCAACATTAAAATCTTATGAACAGGCAAGAGATTTGTCTATTACTTTATTAAAAGAATGGCTCGTAAAATATAAATTTAGCGATTGGAATAACCATAGAACCGAAGTTGCAAAATTAAATCAACCTGTTACAACGCTAGAAAAAGAGCAAAGAGCAGAAAAAATAGCTAAAGATTTATGCGATTATACTATATGGAAATCTCATGGTAGATTTATTGGTTTAAGAACTTTAATCGATATTTTAAGGTTAGAAATTGAAGATTACTCTGGTAATAAAGAATTGAGAGAACTTATTAGAACATATAATGACTTATTGCTCGACTATATTCGTAAATCGGATAGTCCTTTTTTCTTTCATACAAAGTACTTATTTTAATATAAATTAATCCCAAATGAAAAAGCATAAATCAAAATTGGTTTTGGATGATAAAACCTCTAATTCAAATATAGAGGATAGAATCACTAAAATTCTTAAATTAAAAGAAGAATCTTTAAAAAATGATTCTGATTATAAAAGTTTTAATAATTTCATAAATGGATTAGATAATGAGGGTTTATTAGAAAGCCCTATTTATGAATTACCATCAATAGATACCGCTGGTAAATTATTATTCAATTATAAAAGAAGTTAAAATTTAATATAAGTTTCTTTAAAAGCCATAATATTTAATGTTATGGCTTTTTTAGTATGGTTCCAATCGTTTGTTTTCTCTTTCCCCCTGCTTTTATTTTTCTATTTATCTAATTTAATCTAAACTATTTATTATTATGACCTTAGCCGAAATTCTTAAAGATTCGAATTACAAGTTAACTCAGTTTAGCACCGAGAAAATAAAATCTCTCGAAAAAAACATCACTACCAAAAAAGTAAAAGACAAAAATATTCCATACATCAATTGTCTTATTCGCAAAAAGGAAATCAAACTCACTCCCGAGGAAGTTATCCGTCAGCTTTATGTAATGGTTCTCACTGATGATTTTGGTTATCCATCTACAAGAATGGAACTCGAATATGCTGTCACTTTCGGACGAGAGAAAAAACGTGCCGATATTGTTATCTTTGATAAAGACCAGACCACCACTCCGTTCATTATGGTCGAACTAAAAAAACCTAAACTCAAAGACGGCAAAGAACAGTTAAAATCTTATTGCAATGCCACCGGCGCCCCCATAGGCATCTGGAGCAATGGCGATTCTATCTCTTACTATCATCGCAAAGACCCAAATTTCTTCGAAGATATTTCAAGTATTCCACGTGCCGACCAAAAACTTTCTGATATTCTCGGCGAGCGTTGGACTATCGAAGACCTTATTAAAAAAGATAAATTATTAACAGAACGCAAATCCCTCAAAGACCTTATTCTTGAAATGGAGGACGAAGTCCTTGCAAACGCAGGCGTTGATGTCTTCGAAGAATTGTTCAAACTAATTTTCACAAAGTTATACGACGAAATGGAAAGCGGTCGCAATCGCACTCGCAATCTCGAATTTCGTAACTACGGCGACACCGAAACCGAACTAAAAACCAAAATTCAAAATCTATTCGATAAAGCTAAAACGAAATGGGACGGTGTTTTTTCCGATGATTCAAAAATCACTCTCACTCCTTCTCATCTTTCTATCTGTGTTGCATCTTTGCAGGACGTTAAACTTTTCAATTCCAACCTCGATGTCATAGACGAAGCTTTCGAATACTTAATTAATAAAAGCAGTCGCGGAGAAAAAGGACAGTACTTCACACCTCGTTATGTTATAGATATGGCTGTCAAAATGCTAAACCCAAAAGAAGATGAGTATATGATAGATACTGCCGCAGGTAGTTGCGGTTTCCCTGTTCATACCATCTTCCACGTCTGGTCTAAAATCCTCAAAGACGAAGGACTAAACACAAGCCACCTTTTCACACTCGAAGCAAAACCCACTCGCTGTATAGACTATGTTCAGGATAAAGTTTTCGCAATAGATTTTGATGAAAAAGCCGTCCGCGTTGGTCGCACACTAAACCTCATCGCAGGTGATGGTCAAACAAACGTCCTTCACCTTAACACTCTCGATTGGGAACGCTGGAACGAAAACACATCAAACGAAGAATGGCTCGATGTTTACAACGCAGGTTGGAAAAAACTCAAGAAACTCCGTCTTGAAAATAGTAGCAATCAGGATTTCAAATTCGATATCCTAATGGCAAACCCGCCCTTTGCTGGTGATATAAAAGAATCCCGTATTCTATCCAAATACGAACTCGGAAAAAACTCGAGCGGAAAATATCAAACAAAAGTCGGACGTGATATTTTATTCATCGAACGCAATCTCGATTTTCTAAAGCCCGGCGGTCGTATGGCAATAGTCCTTCCTCAAGGTCGCTTTAATAATAGTAGCGATAAACAAATTCGTGATTTCATCGCCGAACAATGTCGTATCCTTGCAGTTGTAGGCTTGCACGGAAACGTTTTCAAACCTCATACAGGAACAAAGACAAGCGTCTTATTCGTTCAAAAGTGGGACGATGTTCTCTGCCCAAAAGTTGAGGATTACCCAATCTTTTTTGCCACAATGCAGGAACCAAGCAAAGACAACAGCGGCGATAAAATCTTTGTCCGCAAAAAAGATTATCTGAATAAAATTGCATCAAATATAAATATGACGGAAAACAATCCTGATGTCGCTATTGCCGATGCACCCGACCATTTCGAATCAACTCCGCTCGATTTAGATGAATTCTATCTCGATACCCACGGTCACTTAATAGTAAAACACGATTTATTCAATCACGGCGGAATTACAAAAGACGGCATCGCTGAAGCATTCGCCGAATTCGCAAAGAAGGAGAAACTAAGTTTTTTCTAAATTGCCCTTTTAACGAAGCCAAATACATGGCTTTGCTGGAAGGGCTGGAAGCGGTTGAAGTCAATTTGATTAAAACAATCGAAAATAAAGATTTTCGAATTGATAGCGATTTTTGGACGAAAGAACCTCGTCAAAACCCAAAATTGAAATATTCGAGAATTGGTGAAATATTGAAAAGCGCCCAATACGGAATTTCGGTATCTATGAATGAGGATAAAATTGGTTATCCAATCTATAGAATGAATGAAATTCACAATATGATGTGCGATTTAGATGTTGATAAAAATGCCGATATTTCAAAAGAAGATTTTGAAAAATTTAAATTAAATGACAAAGATGTTCTTTTTAATCGAACCAATTCTTATGAATGGGTTGGCAGAACTGGAATATATCGTAAATTTGATGAACAGGATTTTACTTTTGCTTCTTATTTGGTAAGATTTATCCCAAACGTAAATATTATTAACCCTGAGTATTTAACTACTTTTTTAAACACTAAGTATGGAATATGGGATGTAAAAAGGAGATCAAGACATTCAATCAATCAAACAAATGTAAACCCCGAAGAAGTTAAAGAAATATTTATTCCATTACTAAATAATGATATCCAAAATTTAATTAAAGATAATTTTGAGAAGGCTAATTTATGTAGATTAAAGTCACAAGAATTATACAATCAAGCTAAATCCCTCCTCCTCGAAACCATCGGCTTAAAAAACTTCAAACCAAGCACCGACCCCATAAACATCAAAAGTTTCAAAAACTCATTCCTCACAACAGGCAGACTTGATTCCGAATACTACCAAAAGAAATACGAAGAAGTTGTCAATCACATTAAGGAACAAAAATATGACAGTTTAAGCAATATCGTAAAAATTAAAAAATCAATAGAACCCGGCTCTGATGTCTATTCTGATGAAGGCTTGCCTTTCTTACGTGTTGCGGATTACAATAAATTCGGAATAAACGAACCCGAAAAGAAATTATCGTTTTCATTTTGTAAAGCTAATAAAGATTTAATTAAAGATTTAAAACCAAAAAAGGAAACCATCCTTTTCTCAAAAGATGGTACACTTGGTTTAGCATATATGCTAAGAAAAGATGAAGAAATGATTACTTCTGGCGCTATCCTTCATTTAACCGTAAAAGATAAAACAAAGATTATTCCGGAATATTTAACTCTTGCTTTAAATTCAATATTAGTCCAAATGCAGGCTGAACGAGATTCAGGAGGGTCAATCATTGTACACTGGCGAATTAGTGAAATCGAAAACGTTATAGTCCCTATCATCGATTTTACAAAACAGCAAGAAATCGCCGAACTCGTCGAAGAAAGTTTCGCCCTCAAAAAGCAATCCGAACACCTCCTCGACACCGCCAAACGTTCCGTCGAAATCGCCATCGAACAAAACGAACAAAAAGCCCTCGAATTTATAAATAATAATAAAGTATAATCTTATGAAACAACTGAGCGAACAACTTAAAAAGGTTATTGATTTGGGCACTAAAGCTGATAAAAAATTTAATAATTCTGTTGGTAATACAACTTTAACTTTGGAATTTTTAACTTCTGCAAGAGCAGTGATTTATAATATCGCTGGAAATAAGTCTACTTATTCAAAAAGTTTTGAAGAAATTATGTGTAGGAATATTATTGATAATGCTAAAATATCATCTGTGCTTGGCGTGCTAAAATCCTTATCAGATAATTTCCACTCGGGTTTCTTAGAAAGTTATAGTGAATTAATACATGGTGAAACATTCGGTAATTTCTTAGAAATGGCTGACCATTTATTTGAAGAAGGATATAAAGACGCTGCCGCAGTTATTGCAGGCTCAACCTTAGAAGAACATTTAAGGCAACTATGTAAGAAAAACAGTATTGATTTTGAAATCACTAATTCTAAAGGTAACATTGTTCCTAAAAAAGCAGATAAACTGAATTCTGATTTAGCATCTGCAAATGTCTATGAAAAACTCGATCAAAAAAGTATTATTGCTTGGCTTGATTTAAGAAACAAAGCCGCTCATGGCAAATACTCAGAGTTTACAAAAGAACAAGTTCAGTTAATGATTTCTGGAATCAGAGATTTTATGACAAGAAACAGAGCATAAAATTTGTTTAAAGTAAACGACACGCTTGAGCAGGTTTTCGGTGCATAGATGCTATCTATGGAGAAGTTGATACAAACATAATATCAACTAATAATAAAAGCAATAGAAAATACTAATTCAACCAATTTACAATCTTTATGCAAATACCTTTAAGTATTTCTATTCCACAAGAAAACATTTCAATTCTGCAAGAAAACATTTTCAACACGGATTTTCTATTCTTCAATACGGATTATATATTCTTCAACACGGATTTTTTATTCTTCAATACGGATTTTTTATTCTTCAACACGGATTATATATTCTTCAATACGGATTTTTTATTCTTCAACACGGATTTTCTATTCTTCAACTCGAATTATCTATTCTTCAATACGGGTTTTTTATTCTTCAACTCGGATTTTTATATTTTAAATTCAGATTATTCTGTTTATATTTCACAAATTCAATCAAATTCTTAACAAAATCAATATGTTAATCACAAACATAAACAAGCTCCTTAAACTGCGCGGTATCACAAAACCCAAAAATTTCCTCATGGAAAACGGTTTTTCTAACACTACCGCATACAATATCACTCACTACCGCTTTACCACGCTTACACTCGATAAAGTCGAAAAGCTCTGCATCGCCCTCTCCTGCACCCCAAACGACCTCCTCGAATTCAAACCCGACCCGAATTCCTCCATCCCCGAAAATCACCCCCTCAATAAACTAAAACCCGTCCAGCCCTTCAGTCTTTTCGAAATCACAAAAGACATCCCCAACGATAAAATTCACGAACTCCTCTCCGGCATAGATGAGCTGAAATTAAAACTCAAGCAATAGCTTGCCCTAATAAAAACGGACCGCAAAAAACTCTTATGAATCTTCTGCAGTCCATATTTTATACCCTGCCTAACACAAATAATCTGAAAATTTAATGTGTTTAAACTCTATCAATAAAAAAGCGGGACATTATCCCGCTTAATTTTTCAAACGCTTTAAAAATTACTCAATTTATTTCAGCAATGTCATTTTTATTATTGAAGAAAAATCAGCAGTCTGAAGCCTGCAATAATATACGCCGCTTGATAATCCTTCTGCATTAAAATTAACTTCGTTATTTCCGCTCTGCCTTATTCCGCTGACGAGTGTTTTTACTTCTTTGCCGCTCATGTCAAATACTTTCAGACTTACGTAACCGCTCTTCACGATATCAAATTTAATACTCGTAGATGGGTTAAATGGATTCGGATAATTCTGGTGAAGTTTGTATTCTAAGACTGTGCCGTTATTACTTATTCCGCTTGGCGGTGTAACCTGTACGGCTTTGTTGGATGCAAAGTTCCAGGAGTCTCCTGAATTTGAACCGCTTAAGTCAACGCTGTTACCGTTAGCAAACAATGTGTCAGTCATAGATACCATCGGTGCAGTGTACTGGAATTCAAAGCTTACTGTATCGCTGACCGGTGATTTAGGACTTGTATGTGTTAGTTCGTCCCCGATTTTCTGAAGACCTGATCCCACACCTGGATTTATTGTGCCTTGCTTAACTGCAATGTTAGTTCCCCCAGCGGCTAAAGGACCGCCTGAAATTTTAACTTTGTAAACAACTGTCTGACCCTGTGCTACTACCGATGGACCCGTAATTTGTACAGATACACCCGCTGAAGGACTCGGACCATGGCATGTGCATCCCGGCTCAGGACCCTTGTGCGTTCTGCCCGTTATTCCTGTTGAATAAGCATAAGCTAATACAGAGACGAGAGCAACGAATAATATTGCTATCATTCCTGTAAATAAAGATTTTGTAATTTTCATGTTTTTCATATTTTCTCCTTTCTGTGTTAAAACAGCAGGATATTTAAAAAGTTCATGAAAATATGAATATTCTAAAAATATTGTTCAAGAATAATTATGCAATGTAAATCTAAATAAAATGCGATAGGATGGTTTTAAAACTAAGTATATCTGTCTATAAATCTGGATGCAATCACTCCGCCTATTATAAGGGAGGGTGTCGCAAGTAAACCCCGCGAAAATACGTTCAACATGTAAAGTGGTTTAATCTAAAATAATGAGTTCATTTAATATTTCACGTGCTGTACGCGTTATTATTTAATCACAACCATCTTATAAACCCT
>JBHELA010000057.1:0-13538 GCA_041859005.1 Ignavibacteria bacterium | reverse complement strand
CAGAGTTTGTTGTTCTCTATGTTTTCCTTTACGGCTGCAAGTGAATTTGCAACGTTTACCATTCCTGTTGAAAGTGTAGTGGGTGTGTTGTTGTTTATCGCACCTCCGTCATCAAGCGATGCACCCCTCTCTATGCAGTCCCTTATAAGAACCGATGAGTATATCAGGTTGCAAACCTGCCTGTGCGCTGCCATTACATAGTTCCAGTATGTCTGCCAGTTCTTTATAGCTTTCTTTAAATGGTGCAGGTATGTTCTCTTCAGATCTTCATAAGTATTCGGAATTGGTGTTGCTTCAAACACTACTCCTGTCCTTAAATCCTTACCTCCGTTAAGCGCAAGCTCGAATATTTTCATGTGATTGATAAACCCTGCCTGTACAATGCCGTAACTCATCCCCTCAAGCGTCGGTTCTGTGCATCCCCCCATTGCTGCATGTTTTCTTATTACTGATACAGGCAGTCCTGTCTTTTCAAGTTCATGCTGCATATATACTTTCGTGTTAAACCACGCAGGAAATCCGCATCCTGTCTTAACGCATTCAATTGCTTTAAGAAGAAATTCTTCACTGAGTGTGTCGTCATACCATATCGAAAGCGTAGGCTGTGTCGTCTGGCAGTTAATCGCAGATTGCAGTATAAGCAGTGATAGCTCGTTGTCACCCCTGAAACCGTTCTCGTTAAGTCCGCCGAGTATCATGTTCTGATAAAGGTTTCCTGAACCCAGTCCTTCCCATGAAAACGAAGCTACGTATTCTATCTCTGTCATCTTTACGCGCAGTGCTTCAAGAAGTTCAAGTACTACATCGTTCGTAATTTTTTTACTGTCAATATCCTTTTTGTAATATGGATACATATACCTGTCAAACCTGCCCGGACTATAACCAAGTTGTGCTCCCTCTATGTGTCCTGCAAGATAAATAAACCAGAATGCTTGCATCGCTTCTCTGAAATCATGAGGCGGAAACTCAGGTACGTTCTTACATATTTCTGCAATCTTGAACAGTTCTATTTTTCTCTTTTCATCCTTTTCTGTTTTTGCAAGTTCAAATGCCTTTTGTCCGTATCTGTTCGCCCATTTGATTACTCCTTCAAGCGACCTGATTCCCGCTCTCCAGAAATATACTTTCTCTGCCGAAGGATAATCTGTAATATGTGCCTCGGATATCTTTTCTTTCATTCTGTTGATAATTCCTCGCAGTCCGAGTGATAGCGCTGTTTCAAAATCCAGAACGTATCTTCCTTCGGGTGCAGGGTCATGCGGAGCCGTATAGAGAACTGCCTTCCAACCTTTCTCAATATAGTCTGCTTCTGCGAAATCTTTTTTCCATAGATCATCGCCTACATCCTGCATGCACTTTCCCTTCCAGTATGTTGCGCAGTCTTTTAATATGTTTCTTTCGTGTTTCTCAAGAAGAAACTTTCCTGCAAAGAATTCATAATCTCCCGAGGAAGCCATCTCCTTTGACCTTGCTATACCGCCGCCGGTTCCGAGGTCTGTTACTTTGTCCTGCTCTTCGTGCTCTTCTTTGTTGAACTCTCTGAGTACGTAACCCGATGCATAGTTGCAGTAGGGTATTGCCCCTCTTACAAACCTTGTCTTGCTCCCGACGAATGGTTCGTGCTCTTTTATCACAGGAGTTAAGTTCTCAATTGCGTATGCATTGCACTCTGCACGTCTTTCAAGAACATTCAGCCCGTCTGTTCTTTTGTGTGCGTCTGTATAAAATTTTATATATTCCGTATCGATGTACAACGGCTCGGATAAATATCTGGTGCGCATTAACTCAGTTCTTTTTGTGGATGGCTTTCCCTTGATCTCTCTGAGTTCGTATTCAGGATGTTTGGTAGATGTTTCCATAATAGTTGTGGATTATTTACTACAACTTAATTATTCTTTTCGATTTTTAAAAATGCAAAATTTAACACCCTCCAATCTTAGATTTTTGTGGTACAGTATTTGATAATAGAAGCGGTGCAGATTAAAAGTGATATATATACCTTTTAATAGCTTATTGTTTTATATTATATTAGAAGTCTGATATGTTCTTATTTTAAGAATATATAATGGGGAAAGGAAGTATTGAATAGGTTTTTTTCTCAATAATTTATTACTGCTGCACTTTTCTCTGTCCGTAAAGTCTGTTTATTTTTACTAAGTTTTTAAAGAAGACACTATGAAATTTGCATTTATTGGTACTTACCCCCCGCAGAAATGCGGTATTGGAACATTCACTCATAATCTGATTAAATCTGTTGCGGATAATTTTGCTTATTCTGATTTGTATCCAAACCTTTATGTTATCGCAGTCTCAGACGGGGAGCATGATTATAAATATCCGTCCGAAGTTTCTTTCGTTGTTAATCAAAACAGCCAGAGAGATTACATAAGTGCTGCTAAATTTATAAACAACAACAGGGCAGATGCCTGTATTCTTGAACACGAGTTTGGAATATTCGGCGGCGAGAGCGGTGTCTATGTTCTCTCGCTCGTAAGCCGTATTGAAATTCCGTTGATTGTAACATTTCATACAGTCATAAGAGAACCTTCTCACATTCAGAAAGTTATCGTTCAGGAGCTTAGCAGCAAAGCTTATAAAGTTGTCGTAATGAGTAAGAAGGCAGTTAAATTTCTTCTTGAGGTTTATCATATTCCCGAAGATAAAATCGAGATTATCGAGCATGGTGTCTCGTTGGGCAAGGTCTATGACCGTGAAACCGTAAGAGAAAAATTTAACTTCACAAACAAAAAAGCTCTTTTTACATTCGGTCTTCTAAGCCGTAATAAAGGAATCGAGACAGTTATTAAAGCCCTGCCTCAGGTTGTCAGTAAACACAAAAATATTCTCTACATTGTTCTTGGAAATACTCACCCGAAAGTTCTGTCCCGTTACGGTGAAGAGTATCGCGAATACCTGATGCGTCTCGTTAAGGACCTGCATCTCGAAGATTATGTTTATTTCTATAAAAATTTCGTCTCTGAAGATGTTCTCATGCAGTATCTCTATGCTACTGATATTTATATTACTCCGTACTTAAATGAAGCCCAGATTACAAGCGGCACGCTTTCCTATGCAGTAGGTGCCGGAGCAGCTGTCATTTCAACTCCTTACTGGCATGCACAGGAACTGCTCGCGGACGGTAGGGGAATTCTGTTCGATTTTAATGATCATGAACAGCTCGGGAAAATACTTCTTGACCTTCTTAATGATGAAAGCAAAATCGAGAATCTTCGTGAAGCTGCTGCTGAATACGGTCACAAACTGAAATGGCCCAAGATCGGAGCAAAATATATACAAGTAGCAAAATCAGCAGTTCGTAATTATTCTTTTATCCAGAAAGAAAAACGTACTATTCTTGACCCGCTACTGCTGCCTGATTTTGACCTGTCTCATATCAAAAGACTTACTGACGATACAGGAATCGTTCAGCATGCAAAATACGGTGTCCCTAATCTGAAAGAAGGTTATTGTCTTGACGATAATGCCCGTGCTCTTCTTGTCCTTGCTATGGCTTATCATAAGAAGAGAACTAACGATGCTGCGTCGCTCATGCCTGTTTATCTTAGCTTCATACATTATATGCAGAATGAAGATGGCTCTTTTAAAAACTTCCTTAGCTTCAACAGAAATTATCTCGATGAGGTCGGCTCTGATGACTGCTTCGGACGTGCAATGTGGGCGCTGGGTTATATGATAAATAATTATCCGAATGAATCATACCATAAAACTGCCCTCGATATTTTTCTGCTCTCTTTAAGGTATGTTAAAAACCTCAAAAATTTACGCGGTATCGCAAGCACTATAATAGGATTGTCATACTATCTGAAGAAGTTTCCGGAAGATAATAACGCAAAGACTATGGTTTATGAGATGACCAATAAAATTATTGATAAGTACAACTTAAATAAATCCGATGACTGGAACTGGTTCGAAGATATACTTACGTATGATAATGCAATAATTCCGCTTTCACTCTTTCACGCTTCTGGTTTGTTTCTTGACGAAAAGATAATTGAAGTCGCAGTTGAATCATCTGCCTTTCTCGAAAATGTTATAATGAAAAACGGATACATCAAACCTGTCGGCAGCAAGGGTTGGTATAGAAAAGGCGGTGAATGTGCCGACTATGCCCAGCAATGCGTTGATGTTATGGGTATGATTATGCTCTGCTTAAAAGCCTATAAGGTGACGAGAAAGAAAAAGTATCTTGACGATATGTTTACATCTTATATGTGGTATCTCGGTCAGAACGAACTCAGCATTCCTGTCTATGACTATGAAACTGGCGGATGTAACGATGGTCTCGAAGACTACGGCCTCAACTGGAATCAGGGTGCTGAAAGTACTATATCATATCTGGTCTCCCATTTGACGGTTCTGAATGCGTTTGAACTTGAGTATGAATATGAAAAGTAATTTGAGTTTACTTGCTGTCATCCTTTAATTTGTTTAACAGTGTCTTCAAATCAACCGTTGCAAAGCTCGAAGCATAATCAGAAATAGCGTACGGAATAAAAAGAACGTCTTTGTGTATTATCGAGCCGCACGAATAAACTACGTTAGGTACGTATCCCTCTCGTTCGTCTTCATTCGGTACTATCAGCGGCTCTTTAAGGCTTCCTATTACTTTTGTCGGGTCATTTAAATCAAGCAGCATTGCTGCTATCGAGTATTTTCTCATCTGTCCGACACCGTGCGTGATTACCAGCCATCCCTCAGGTGTCTCGATCGGCGAACCGCAATTCCCGACTTTAACAAGCTCCCAGTTATAAACAGGCTCCCTTAACAGATGGGCTGTTTCCCAGAGTGTTATGCTGTCCGAAAACATAATATAAAGGTTAATCCCGTCAATTCTTGATAGCATCGTATAATGTTCGTTAATCCTCTTTGGGAAAAGTGCAAAGTTCTTATTCTTCGTGCACTCACCGTGCAGCGGTAGGTTTATGAAATGATAGAAATCCCTTGTTTCAAGTAGTTTTGGCAGGATAGTATATCCGTCGTATGCTGTGTACGTTGCATAATAAATTATTTCCCCGTCATCGTCAGTAAACCTTACAAACCTTGCGTCCTCTATTCCGTTGCTTTCAGTGCTGGAAATAGGGAAGATAGTTCTTTCGGATATATCAGTATCCTGTGAAAATATAATTTCATAATGAGACCTTGCCAGCCACATCATTTCTTTAAGTGTCTTTTGCTGGTCAAGGTTCAGAGACCTTGTTTCCTGTGCGTTCTTTATTATTCTTTTAAAGTCAGAATAGTAAAAGAAATCACCGAGATTCTTCAGTATCTCAGAAGAAATATCATTTACAACACCATGCTCGTTAAGTATAAGCGCAAATTCTTCTTTGTTGTATACGTGCCTTTTGATTATTTCTGCTTCACTGATGTACTTGCCTTGCGGGTCTAAGTGCAAACTATAATTGCTGTCTAATATTCCGCTCCTGAATACAATCGATGATATATGGCTTTCTCCCGTTGCTCTGAAACTTATTAAAACGCGTTTCTGTCCTTCTTCGAGGTCGTTTTGGTCCGGGTGCTCAACTACTGATGGATTGAATAAAGCAGCTGATTCGATTGAGTATTCCATCGTGAAGTATGAACCAATCAGAAGCCTCTTTGTCGATGAGAGCTTCCTTTGGCTACCGGTTACTTCATTTACATAGTGAATTACCTTTGTATAATTATTAAAGAATATTTTTGTGATGTTCCTGTGGCGTTTTGCAAATTCTCTTAAGACTACATTCAGCGAGTTACTTGCTTCAGCCTCGGATAAATCAAGTACTTTCTGTACTATAGACTTTGTCTTCATTTCTCCGTGGTTGAATAATCTTGTTATTACTCTTTTGGAATCTGGATAAAGCCTTTCCTTGTTTCTCTTAACTGTAATTCTCATGATTACAACCTTTCTTAGTAAATGTATATGTTCATTGTATAAAGTTAAAGGATATTCTTTATTAATGCTTTTTTCTTTTTATGCGGTAAAAGGAACTAATTCAAATCTCAAATGAGTTATCTATAGAAAAACAAAATGAAAAATATAACATTTATACTTTTACTTACGCTATTTTCAGGATTAGCTTTAAATATTCAGGCTCAAATTCATACCGAATTAATTAAATATTATGACGGCGAAACAGTTCTTGAAGGGTATATTGCGTATGACAAATCTATTGCCGGCGAACGTCCCGCTGTAATAGTTGTTCATGACTGGATGGGCATTAGTGATTTTACCAAATCCAAATGTGAGAAGCTTGCCGAGTTGGGTTACGTTGCTTTTGCTGCAGATATCTACGGGAAAGATTCACGTCCTGCAAGCTATCAGGATGCAGGAAAGATTGCTTCATTATACAAAAATGACAGGCAGTTAATGAGAAGCCGTATAAACCATGCCTTTGAGGAAATGAAAAAGATAGACGTTGTAAACAAAGAGAAGATTGCCGTTATGGGATATTGCTTCGGCGGTACTGTCGCTCTAGAGCTCGCTAGAAGTGGTGCCGGTATTAAAGGTGCTGTTTCATTTCACGGAAATCTTGATACACCAAACCCTGATGATGCAAAGAATATTAAATCGAAAATTCTTGTTCTTAACGGAGCTGATGATAAATATGTCCCCGACGCCCAAATCAAAGCATTTGAGAAAGAAATGAATGATGCAAAAGTTGACTGGCAGTTTGTCAATTACAGCGGTGCAGTCCATAGTTTTACAAATCCGAATTCGGGTAACGATAATTCAAAAGGGGCTGCTTACAACGAAAAAGCTGATAAACGCTCGTGGCTCGCTATGAAATCTTTCTTTGAAGAAATATTCAACTAAGCTATATCATGTATTCTTTAACGGGCTTTCCTTTGATTATGTGTTTTTGAATTATTTCCTCCAGTACTTTTGGCGTACAGGAGTGGTACCATACACCCTCTGGATAGACAACGGCAAGAGGACCCTTCTCGCAAATTCTGAAACAGTCTGCTTTGGTTCTCTGTACTCCGCCCTTTCCAACAAGGTCAAGCTCTGCAAGCCTTTTCTTTAAGTATTTCCATGACTTTTGGCCGTCTTCACGCTTTACGCATTTATCATCTTGTGGATCACAGCATATAAATATGTGTTTCTTTGTCTTGTCTATGCCAAGCTCTTTAAATTTATTTCGTAGTTTTTTGCTCATTATTACATTTATTATTATAAAATAATATATGTTTTGCTAATAAAAATAAATGTAATAATCCTTTAACCTTTCTGAATTAATATTCCTTAATAGTTTGCTTATTTTCTGCATAACTAAAATAAAGAAATAATTTCATGGTCAATAAAATTGATAAACCGGGTATTATTAAATCAGCAGGTAACAAAGAGAAAATCATTAAGGAATATTTCGGCAGAGTGAATTCCGGCGATACAAATGTGAGTATTGCCTTTATGCACAGCCCTGAAGGTTGGATTGAACCTGGACAGTCACCCGGATTCGATGAATACACTGTCGTAACCCGCGGGACGCTTCACATTAAGACTAAAGAATCAGAATTCGATGTAAAAGCAGGGGAGGCAGTATACGTCTCAAAAAACGAATGGGTGCAGTATAGCTCGCCGTACACGGAAGGGGCTGAATATGTCGCAGTTTGCCTCCCTGCTTTCTCTCCCGATACGGTTAATAGGGACTCAGATTGACACAGGTAGCTCTTCGGTGCATGTCTCAGGATGCGTAACATTATAAAGTTCTGTTACGTATATAATATCAATAAATATTTATTAAGGAGAAATCACTTGATTCTTATTCTTATCATTATTAATTTGGAAACTAAATAAACGATAATAGTTTCCAACGTGATTAAAAATAACCCGGTCGAAAAGAGTAAAATAATGGTGTTTGCAGATAAACTGTTCAGGGAAACAGGACTTTATAAAATATCTATGGACGAGCTTGCGTCTCTTATGCACATCAGCAAAAAAACCATTTATAAGTATTTCCCGTCTAAAGAAAACCTGGTAAGAGAAATAGTAAAATTCTGGCTTGTGTCCTCTACCGAAAGAGTCGATAAAATTGTAAGCAGTAAAACAGATGTTGTAACTAAGTTTATCAGGCTTCTTGAAGATTATTCCTGCGAGTTTTCTCAGATGAGAGAAAAAGCAATAACTGATTTGCAGATTCATTATCCCGACGTATGGAGTTCAATTGAGTCGTTCAGGGAAGAAAAAATAATTTTCTACGTTAAAAAACTATTCAGACAGGGTTACAGGGAAAAGTATATAACAAAAATACCCATCGAAATTGTTATTGCTTCAGTCAGCGCTTCTATTAGTTCTGTCGTAAAACCGAAGTTTCTTATGGAAAACAATTTCTCTACTGCAGAAGCTTTAAAACACGTTCTTGAACTTCATCTGAAAGGTATTATAACAGAAAAAGGAAGAAAGAAATATTTCAATCAACAGAAAAAATATCTTAAATAACTTTATGTATAATAAAATTTTAGCGATACTTGCATTTCTTATTATTAGTTGCGGAAGTGTCTATGCACAGGATTCTACCGGTATTATTGTTTACACAATGAATGAAGCGATTTCTGTAGCAAAGATAAACAACACGGAACTTGTTAATGCCAGGTATGAACAGCAGAAAGCCGCGAAAAAGGTTTCTGAAGTGTATAGTGAGAGCTTGCTTCCGACTATAACGCTTAACTCACAGTACTCAAGGGCTATCAAAAAACAGGTGTTCGATATATCTTTCGGAGGAATTAACCAGAGGTTTGAAGTCGGGTCCGATAATACTATTATTAATTCATTTCAGCTCACAGAACCAATTCCGGTTCTTGGAACCCCCGTTTTTGAAGCCATTAGAATTGCTGATAATTATTCAAACCTGCAGATCGAAAATGTAAATTCTGCTGAGGCAAAAATCACCGCAGACGTTAAGCAAGCATACAATAATGTTCTTTTCATGAAAGAAGTTGTTAATGTCCGTAAGCAAAACCTTAATAATGCACAGGAAAATTATGATGTCGTTGAAAAGAAATACCGTAACGGCATATCAACAGAATTCGATTTTCTGAGAGCGAAAGTAACATTTGAGAACTTAAAACCTCCTGTGCTGGAATCCGAAAATAACCTTACAATTGCAAAAAAGTTTCTGAAAAATGCAATAGGCTTGAAGGATAATAAAGATATTGATGTAAGCGGGGAGCTTACTTTTGATAGTACAGAGTATTATGGCAGTATAGATGACCTTATTAACAGGATTTCTGAAAACAATGTTTCAATAAGACAATTAAATATCAACCAGAATATTAACAGACAATTGTTAAATATTGATAAAGCCAACTATATGCCAAAACTCTATCTATTCGGTCAATATAATCTTCAGGCTCAGGAAAATGACGGGAAGAGTATCGGCGATTACAGGTTCTTTAATGTTTTAAATGCTGGATTAGGTCTTAGCTGGGATTTGAACTTTATAAGAAACACATACAAGAAACAGCAGACGGAAATTGAAATTAAGAAAACCGACGAAACAATATCCGATGTTAAACAAAAACTTCGTCTTACTGCACAGAGCATTATTCTTAAAATGGATGAAGCTCGTACTAAAGTTAAAGCTACTTATGAAACCGTAAAGATGGCAGAACGCGGATATGAACTGGCATCTCTCAGCTTCAAAAACGGTGTTATTAACCAGATTGATGTTCTTGACGCAGGAGCACAGCTTAGTAACTCAAGACTTGCTTATTACAGTGCTATCGTGGAATATCTGAATGCTAAGGCAGAATTAGAAAAATTATTGGAAATAAAATAAATTTTATTATATGAAAAAATATTCATTGTTGTTATTGGTGTTAATTGCAGCAGTTGTTCTTAGTTCATGCGGCAGAAATAAAAACAATAAACCCGAAGAGAAAAAATTACCTATTGTTAAGACTACAGTTATCCAGGGACAGTATTTTGAGGAAAATTATAAGGTTAGTGGTATAGTTAAACCCTATGAAAGTGCTAAGCTATCTTCAGAAGAAGGCGGTCTTATTGTTTACCTGACAAAAGATAAGGGTGACAGGGTCGGGCGTGGAGAAGTCGTTGTAAAACTTAAGAAGGATACTGACGAAGCGGCATATCTTCAGGCTCTTGCTCAGTATGAACTCGCAAATGATAATTTTCTGAGAACCGAACGTCTTTATGCTGACGAGGTTGCGACCGAACAGCAGTTTACAAATTCCAAACTTCAGCTCGAAATTGCAGCAAAGTCGGTTGAACTCTATAAGATAAGGCTGAGTAAAGGATATGTTAAATCTCCTATCTCAGGTATTGTTGACGCAAAGTTCATGCAAAAAGGAGAAATGACCTCACCCGGTGCTCCTATTCTTAATGTCGTCAATATTTCTAAAGTTAAAATTAGCTGCGGTGTACCCGAAAGATATGTTACGCAGGTCAAAAAAGGTGAAAAGGTTAAAGTTACTTTCTCTGTTCTTCCCGATGAAGAGTATGAGGCTGTTATTGATTATGTCGCTCCTTCTCTGAGTCCGCAAAACAGAACTTTTGAAATTGAACTTGTTATGAATAATCCTGACAGTAAGTTTAAACCTGAAATGTCCGCAAACATAACTTTTACTAACAAGAGTGTCGATAATGCTGTAGCGTTGCAGCAGGATTATGTTGTTGATAATGGTGATGAAAAATTTGTGTTTGTTCTCGAAGGCGATATCGCAAAGAAACGTATTGTTAAGCTTGGCGGACGTTCTGAGAATATGGTTTTGATTGAAGAGGGTCTTAATATTGGTGAGACACTTATAAACGTTGGCTTTCAGGGCTTAAACGACGGCGACAAAGTAACTCTGGTTAATTAAAATACTAAAAGTTTATCGTATATGAAATTTTTTGAATTAATAATAAAGAATAAGGTTACAGTTTATATCCTCGTTCTGATGATTGTTATTATCGGTGCCTCATCGTACATATCATTGCCGAGGGAATCCAGCCCTTCGATAAAGATTCCTTATGTGTTCATTGCAACTGTTTATCCGGGTGTGTCACCGCAGGATATTGAAAATCTCGTAACCCAGGAAATTGAAAAGGAAGTAAAAAGTATAAGTGGTGTTAAGGAAATAAAATCTGTTTCAAGGGAAAGTTTCAGCTCTATCTCGGTTGAGTTTAACACCGATGTAATTATTGATGACGCCATTCAGAAAGTACGTGATAAAGTCGCAACCGCAAAGACTAAAATGCCGACTGATATCAAAGAGCCGATTATTAGTGAAATAAATTTTTCCGAACTTCCCATGATGTACGTGAATCTGAGTGGTAATATCGGTCTCTCTAACCTCAAAAAGATTGGAACACAAATTCAGGATAAGATAGAAGAAATTCCCGGTGTTCTTTCTGCTGATGTTATTGGCGGTGTGGATAGAGAAGTTAAGATTGATGCCGATGCCGAAAGACTTAAATACTATAATATTAGTTTTAACGACCTGATAAATGCTGTGTCTGCCGAAAATCTTAATATTCCCGGCGGTGCTGTCGATATTGGCAAGTCAAGCTTTCTTATCAGGGTTCCCGGGGAATACGAAAATCCGGAACTTATGAGTAATATCATCGTCAAAAAGAATGGTGAATATCCTATTTATGTAAATGATGTAGCTCAGGTAACTTATGGGTACAAAGAAAGACAAACGTATGCGAGAAAGAACGGTGTCGAAAGTATTACTCTGCCTGTGAAAAAACGCAGCGGCTCCAATATTATTGAAATATCAGAAAAAGTTAATGATATTTTGGCTAATAATAGCGGCATCATTCCTGAAGGGGTTACTTACAGCGTTACAAGCGATCAGTCCGATTATATTAAAACCACTGTTCATGAACTTGAAAATGGAATTGTAACCGGTGTCATTCTTGTCATGCTTATTCTTTTCTTCTTCATGGGGTTAAAAAACTCATTGCTCGTTGCAACATCTATTCCGCTTTCATTTCTGATTTCCTTTATAGTCTTAAGCGCTATGGGTATTACTCTGAACATGATAGTTCTGTTTACACTCATTCTCGTACTGGGAATCATTGTTGATGACGCTATTGTTGTCATCGAGAATATTTATAGGCTGCAGGAAAAGGAAAATTACAACCCTCATGACGCTTCTATAGAAGGTCCCCGGGAAGTTGTGTTTCCTGTTACGATTGCTACTCTTACAATTATATCGTCATTCTTTCCGCTGTTGTTCTTTCCGGGAATAGTAGGTGATTTCATGAAGTATATGCCCATTACTCTGATTGTTTGTTTGTTGTCATCATTGTTTGTTTCTATGGTTATTAGCCCTGTCCAGGCAGCTGTCTTTATTCATTATAAAAAGGACAAGGAAAGGTCTCAAAGGAAAAAGTTCAGACCGGTCGGCAGGTTCCTTGAACATTTTGATGAAGTCCTTTTTGGAAATGCATTAAGAATTTATGAAAAGGTTCTTAGGATTGCTCTGACTCACAGAAAAACAGTAATATCAATAACATTCCTTTTGCTTATTATTGTGTTTTTTATCTACGGACAGTTTAATTACGGTACGGAGTTCTTTCCGGATACTGACCCAAGACAGGCATCAATTAATCTTGCTACACCTGTCGGAACAAACATAGAAGAAACTGATAAGATTACTAAAGAACTTGAAAAGAAAATTCCGGAACTTAAAGATATTAAATATATTGTTACGAATGTAGGATCTTCTAATAATCCGCTTGATTTTAGCGGCGATGGTATTCCGACTAAGAGCGTAATCACAGTAACTTTCTTTGATAAACTTGACAGAGAACAGAGTTCTAAAATATCAATAGAGCAAATTAGAAATGCACTTTATATGGTTCCGGGCGGTGAAGTTAAGATTGAAAAGGAACAAATGGGTCCGCCGACAGGTCCCCCTGTCAACATTGAAATATCAGGCGATGATTTTGCTAAAATAGGTAATTTATCCGAAGAAGTAAAAAACCAGATTAAAGGTATTCCCGGACTGACTGACCTCACTGATAACTTTGATGAAGCCCGTCCTGAAATTAAAATTATCGTTGACAGGGAAAAAGCCGCACTTTATGGACTTAACACTGCCATGATAGGTGCAACGCTAAGGACTGCCGTAAACGGTACCACTGCAAGTAAGATTAGGGAAGGCAAAGACGAGTATGATGTTACTGTCAGGCTGAATAAGGAACAACGTAATGATATCAGTACTATCGATAACATGTTTATTACTAATACTAAAGGCGAAAAGATCCCTATTTCTTCAGTCGGTAGTATAGAGTTCTCCGGCGGTATTGGTGCAATAAACAGAAAAGATCTTAAGAGAGTTGTAACTGTTTCAGCAAACGCTGAGGGACGTCTTGGGAATGATGTGCTTAAAGATGTTCAGGCAAAACTGAAAGATTTTAAACTGCCCGAAGGCTACTCTATAAGTTATACCGGTGAACAGGAAGAACAGGCAGAAACATCAGCATTCCTCGGCAAAGCCATGCTGATTGCATTGATGCTGATTTTCTTCCTCATGGTTATCGAGTTTAACTCTCTCAGAGTCCCTCTGATTATTATGATTTCTGTCAT
>JBHELA010000446.1:0-3476 GCA_041859005.1 Ignavibacteria bacterium | reverse complement strand
ACTTGTATCCTGTGCCTGCTTTCTGAACCTGTCGATACTTTCAAGACCTTTTGCTTCTGCGGCGGCACTGCTTTGAGCGGCAGAGTCAGCTTCAATCTGCTGGAGTTTGCTTTTATCTTCAATAAACTCAATAACCTCATCTGCTTTAGTGTTAGCTTCTGCTACATTCTGGTAGAAAGTCTGGAGGTCTTTGTAATGAAGTTTCTGCAGAATATCGATTAGAGTATCTTCATTAATATGCAGTTTGTTCTTCTTAAGTTTCTTCTCAAAAATTTCCTTGCCGTCTGCTATTAACTGCCGTTTCTCGGAGTTGAAATACTTCTTTATATCTGAACGGGCTTTATGAGTGACGACAAACTTTTCCCAGTCGAGTTTTGGTTTCTGGTTCTTTGAAGTAATAATCTCAATCTGGTTTCCGCTTTTGAGCTGTGTATCGAGTGGTACTATTTTCCCGTTAACCTTTGCGCCTATGCATTTCATACCCACCTGAGTGTGGATTGCAAAAGCAAAGTCAACGGGTGTAGCACCTGAAGGAAGAATCTTCAGTTCGCCTTTAGGTGTGAAGCAATAAATCTCGTTCTGATAAAGTTCGAGTTTAAAATTTTCAATAAGCTGTCCTGTTGTAATGTCTTCTTTTGCAGCGTTCTCGAAAGTCTCACGGATGTTCTTCATCCATTCCTCGATTTTCTGGTCGTTAATGTTGAGGTTCTCCTTGTACTTCCAGTGAGCGGCGATACCCTTTTCTGCAACTTCATGCATTTCCTTTGTGCGAATCTGAATTTCAACCCTTCTGCCTTCGCTGCTCATAACGGTAGTATGAAGCGACATATATCCGTTTTGTTTAGGAACGGAAATGAAGTTCTTAAACCTTTCAGGAATAGGAGCATAAAGCTGTGAAACAATTCCGTAAACAGAAAAGCAATCATATTTATTGTTTGAATCGAGTATAACTCTTACTGCAAGCAGGTCATAAATTTCATCGAATCCTTTATCCTGTATCTTGAGTTTCTGGTAGATACTGTAAATATGTTTTGCACGAGCATAAATCTCGAACTTGTAGTTTTCCTTTGTCAGGTTTTCCTTTATAGGTTCGATGAACTTCTTAAGGAATCTTTCACGCTCACGTTTTTTGTCTTTTAAGCGGTTCGCAATTTTGTCGTATTCTTTCCTGTTCAGGTATTTGAACGACAAATCCTCAAGTTCTGATTTAAGCTTTGAAAGTCCGAACCTGTGTGCGAGAGGTGCATAAATATCGAGTGTTTCCTGAGCCATCCTGTACTGGCGTGTACTCGAAAGAAACTCAAGAGTTCTGAGGTTATGAAGCCTGTCAGCGAATTTAATAAGCATAACTCGAAGGTCAAGAGTCATTGAAAGCAGCATCTTTTTATAAGACTCAATCTGTTTGAGCTCATAGTTTTCGACAAGGCCTTCTATCTGCGTTGCACCATCGACAAGTTCGGCTACTTCTTTCCCGAACTCTTCATGAATATCTTTAATAGTAAATTCTGTATCTTCGATAACGTCGTGCAGCAAAGCAGCGGCGATAGTAATATCATCGATTGGAATTTCTTTTGCAAGAATAAGGGCTACTTCGTAAGGATGTGTAATAAAGGGTTCGCCCGACTGCCTCTTATCGTTTTTATGGGCATCGAGAGCAAACCTGAAAGCATTAGATATAAGTTTTTCGTTAACCTTCCTTGAAGAAAGACTTGTTTTAGCATTTATGAGTAACTCGTCGAGTTTCTTTTTATTATAATTGCTAAGCATTCTTTCGGAAATTAATTGAGTTAAACAGTGCCGAACATTCTATCGCCCGCATCACCGAGTCCCGGAACGATAAATCCTTTCTCGTTTAATTTTTCGTCAATACTGCAGGTATAAATGTTAAAGTATTTTCTTTCAGTATTTCCGAATCTGTTATCAATAGCCTTTATCGCTTCAGGAGCCATGAGCAGAGATACGACACTAATATTCTTAAACCCCATGTTAAGGAGATATTCAAGCGTGAAAATAACGCTTCCTCCAGTAGCAATCATCGGGTCAAGAATGATTATCTTTACTTCCTTCTTATCTTTAAGCTTAGGAAACTTGAAATAATATTTAATCGGCTTCAGGGATTCTTCATCGCGGTACAGTCCAATATGGCTGATTTTGATAGTCGGGAATAAATCGATGAAACCCCTTGTGAGACCAAGTCCTGCACGCAGAATTGGAAGTAAAACAAGATTCTGATTAATTCTATAACCTGTAGTTGCCTTTAAAGGAGTGGTAATGTTAACTTTTTCAGTTTTAAGCTCAGCATAGTACACAGAAGCGAGAATATAAGACAAAATATCTACTGTCTGCTTAAACTCGAAACTTTGAGTATTCTTATCCCTCAAGATAGTAAGATAATGAGAGACGAGAGGGTGTTCGATAACAGCTATATTTTTCATCATTTTACTCAAAATAATTCTACGAGCAAATTTGTTTTTAAAGTTTGTTTGGAATCTGCTGACTGACCTTGCGCCGAAAGTTTTAATCCCATGTTAATGTTTGTACTTGTTTCTTTCCTGACTACGCAGCCTCTGCTTAAGTCGATATTCACTGTGCCCGAACCGCCGGCTTCCTCGTTTGTGAGTTTTATTGTCATGCCCTGTTGTTTTTCTTCTTTGCTAAGGAATTCGATACCGAGAGAAGCAATAATATCTATAATAACATTTTTATCTGTATTGACATTATTAAGTTTATAGCTCAGAATGTTTTTAATCGGGAAAACAGACAGATTTGTTTCAGTATCGAAAGTCCATGAAGAATCTTTATAAACATCAGTATCCGGGAATTTCTGGAACTGGTTTTGAATAATAGATTTAAGAGCTTCGGAGCCCATTGATTCTTTAATCTTAGCTTTCTCATCCGGTTTCAGAGTATCGCCGAGAGCTTTGAAAATCTTTTCATGAATCTGTTCAAGTTCAATAACCTCTGAGATTTCACCTTTTGGAGAGACGCGGAATTTGAATTCCTGTCCTGCGAGAGCATTATACTGAATAAAGTCTATTTTAGCGGCAACAGAATCTTTGACGTTGGAATTGAAAGTCTGAGATATAGACGAATCCTTTGCAGTGATTTTTTCAGTAATAATAATGCTGTCGTATTTCATCTTAAAAGTAATGTAACCCGAGGCGCTGACTTCAGATACTTCCTGAGTATAATAATAAATCATTGATTGCTCGCTGGCGACTTCTTCGTTGCCCGTACCCGGACTTTTTTCCGTAGAAAAAGTCTTTGCAGTCATCTTATATTTAAATTTATCGCCTTGTTTAGGGAAATACTTCAGAGTGACTTTTTGGCCTGATGCATCGGATTTTACGTATTCATTAGCGTTTGATTTTGAATCGGGTTTAGAGCCTTCTTCTTTATTGTTGCATGATGTAAGAGTTAAAAGTGATGAAATGAAAAACAAACTTAAAAACAAAATACTTAATTTTCTCAAAATT
>JBHELA010000437.1:0-3476 GCA_041859005.1 Ignavibacteria bacterium | reverse complement strand
ACTTGTATCCTGTGCCTGCTTTCTGAACCTGTCGATACTTTCAAGACCTTTTGCTTCTGCGGCGGCACTGCTTTGAGCGGCAGAGTCAGCTTCAATCTGCTGGAGTTTGCTTTTATCTTCAATAAACTCAATAACCTCATCGGCTTTAGTGTTAGCTTCTGCTACATTCTGGTAGAAAGTCTGGAGGTCTTTGAAATGAAGTTTCTGCAGAATATCTATTAAAGTATCTTCATTAATATGCAGTTTGTTCTTCTTAAGTTTTTTCTCGAAAATTTCCTTTCCGTCCGCTATTAACTGTCGTTTTTCGGTGTTGAAATATTTCTTAATATCGGAACGGGCTTTATGAGTGACGACAAACTTTTCCCAGTCGAGTTTTGGTTTTTGATTCTTTGAAGTAATGATTTCAATCTGGTTGCCACTTTTAAGCTGTGTATCGAGAGGTACTATTTTTCCGTTCACCTTTGCGCCGATGCATTTCATACCAACCTGAGAATGTATAGCAAAAGCAAAGTCAACGGGTGTTGCACCTGAAGGAAGAATTCTCAATTCTCCTTTGGGTGTGAAGCAATAAATTTCATTCTGGAAAAGTTCAAGCTTGAAATTCTCAATAAGCTGACCGGTTGTTATATCTTCTTTTGCAGCATTCTCGAAAGTTTCACGGATATTTTTCATCCATTCTTCAATCTTCTGGTCGTTTATGTTGAGGTTTTCTTTGTACTTCCAGTGAGCGGCGATACCTTTCTCGGCGACTTCATGCATTTCTTTCGTGCGAATCTGAACTTCGACTCTTCTGCCTTCTGAGCTCATAACAGTAGTATGAAGCGACATATATCCGTTTTGTTTAGGAACGGATATGAAGTTTTTAAACCTTTCGGGAATAGGCGCATAGAGCTGAGAAACTATACCATAAACAGAAAAGCAATCATATTTATTGTTTGAATCGAGTATAACTCTTACAGCAAGTAAATCATAAATATCATCGAATCCTTTTTCCTGTTTCTTGAGTTTCTGGTATATACTGTAAATATGTTTTGCGCGGGCATAAATCTCGAACTTATAGTTTTCCTTTGTCAGACTTTCTTTAATAGGTTCGATAAATTTCTTAAGGAATCTTTCGCGTTCACGTCTTTTGTCTTTAATACGGTTAGCTATTTTGTCATATTCTTTTCTGTTCAGGTATTTAAATGACATATCCTCAAGTTCCGATTTAAGCTTTGAAAGTCCGAACCTGTGAGCAAGGGGAGCGTAAATATCGATTGTTTCCTGTGCCATTCTGTACTGGCGCTTGCTTGAAAGGAATTCGAGTGTTCTGAGGTTATGGAGCCTGTCAGCGAATTTAATGAGCATTACCCGCAGGTCGAGGGTCATTGACAGCAGCATCTTTTTATAAGACTCAATCTGCTTGAGCTCATAGTTCTCGACAAGTCCTTCTATCTGAGTAGCTCCGTCAACTATTTCGGCTACTTCTTTCCCGAACTCTTCATTAATATCTTTTATTGTAAAATCTGTATCTTCTATAACGTCGTGCAGCAAAGCTGCGGCTATAGTGATATCATCGATGGGAATTTCTTTGGCAAGAATAAGAGCTACTTCGTAAGGATGAGTAATAAAGGGTTCACCCGACTGCCTCTTATCGTTTTTGTGGGCATCGAGAGCGAACCTGAATGCATTTGATATAAGTTTCTCGTTAACCTTCCTTGAAGAAAGACTTGTTTTAGCATTTATGATCAGCTCGTCGAGCTTCTTTTTATTATAATTGCTAAGCATTCTTTCGGAAATTAATTGAGTTAAACAGTGCCGAACATTCTATCGCCAGCATCACCGAGACCCGGAACGATAAATCCTTTCTCGTTTAATTTCTCGTCAATACTGCAGGTATAAATGTTGAAGTACTTCCTTTCAATATTTCCGAATCTGTTATCAATAGCTCTTATCGCTTCAGGAGCCATAAGCAGAGATACAACGCTTATATTCTTAAATCCCATATTAAGGAGATATTCAAGCGTGAAAATAACGCTGCCTCCTGTTGCAATCATCGGGTCAAGGACTATAATCTTCGTTTCTTTCTTATCTTTAAGCTTTGGAAACTTAAAATAGTATTTAATCGGTTTCAGAGATTCTTCATCGCGGTACAGACCTATATGGCTTATTTTAATAGTCGGATATAAATCTATAAAACCCCTTGTAAGTCCAAGTCCTGCGCGCAGAATAGGCAGCAAAACAAGATTCTGGTTAATTCTGAAACCTGTAGTAGCCTTTAATGGTGTAGTAATGTTCACTTTTTCGGTTTTAAGCTCAGCATAATAAACGGAAGCGAGAATATATGACAAAATATCAACTGTCTGCTTAAACTCGAAACTTTGAGTATTCTTATCCCTTAAGATAGTCAGATAATGCGAGACGAGGGGGTGTTCGATTACGGCTATATTTTTCATCATTTTACTCAAAATAATTCAACAAGTAAGTTTGTTTTTAAAGTTTGTTTGGAATCAGCCGATTGACCTTGCGCGGAAAGTTTTAATCCCATGTTAATATTCGTACTTGTTTCCTTTCTAACTACGCATCCTCTGCTTAGGTCGATGTTTACAGTACCCGATCCGCCGGCTTCCTCGTTTGTGAGCTTAATTGTCATGCCCTGCTGTTTTTCTTCTTTGCTGAGGAATTCAATACCAAGAGTAGCAATAATATCTATAATAACATTTTTATCAGTGTTGACATTATTAAGTTTGTAGCTGAGAATGTTTTTAATTGGGAAAACAGACAGATTTGTCTCAGTATCGAACGTCCATGAAGAATCTTTGTAAACATCTTTATCAGGGAATTTCTGGAACTGGTTTTGAATAATTGATTTAAGAGCTTCCGAGCCCATTGATTCTTTTATCTTTGCTTTTTCATCGGGTTTCAGAGTATCGCCCAGTGCTTTAAAAATCTTTTCGTGAATCTGTTCAAGTTCTATAACCTCAGATATTTCGCCTTTTGGAGAGATGCGGAATTTGAATTCCTGTCCTGCAAGAGCATTGTACTGAATAAAGTCTATTTTTGCTGCAACTGAATCTTTGACGTTTGAATTGAATGTCTGTGAAATGGATGAATCCTTTGCCGTAATTTTTTCAGTAATAATAATGCTGTCATATTTCATCTTAAAAGTAATGTAGCCTGAGGCGCTGACTTCAGAGACTTCCTGAGTATAATAATAAATCATTGATTGTTCACTGGCAACATCTTCGTTACCCGTGCCCGGACTTTTTTCCGTAGAAAAAGTCTTTGCAGTCATCTTATATTTAAATTTATCGCCTTGTTTAGGGAAATACTTCAGTATGACTTTCTGACCTGAGGCATCGGATTTTACGTATTCATTAGCGTTTGATTTTGAATCGGGTTTAGAGCCTTCTTCTTTATTGTTGCATGATGTAAGAGTTAAAAGTGATGAAATGAAAAACAAACTTAAAAACAAAATACTTAATTTTCTCAAAATT
>JBHELA010000036.1:0-3226 GCA_041859005.1 Ignavibacteria bacterium | reverse complement strand
GGAATATTGCAGGCATCAAGAACAAGGATATCAAAGACAGAATACATATCCTGTCCATCTTGCGGCAGAACATTATTTGACCTTCAGGAAACAACAGCTAAGGTTCGGGAGAAGACCAATCATCTTAAAGGATTAAAGATCGGCATCATGGGCTGTATTGTCAATGGTCCCGGTGAAATGGCAGATGCAGACTATGGCTATGTCGGCAGCGGTGTCGGAAAGATTACTCTTTATAAAGGAAAGGAAGTAGTTAAACGGAGCATTGATTCAGAAGTGGCTGTAGATGAACTGATAAATCTCATCAAAGAAAACAATGACTGGGTAGAACCCGAATAATTTATAAAGTTTTTAATACACAAAAAGGCTGCCATGAAAATGACAGCCTTTTTAGTTTTATCTTTGCAATAATTATTTTACAAGCATCATTTTCTTTATATCCTTAAATCCGTTTACTTCTATTGAATAGAAATAAACGCCGCTTGAAAGCTTGCTTGCATTGAATTCAACAGAATAACTGCCGGCATTATAGTTACCGCTTACTAAGGTTGCAACCTCTTTGCCGAGTATGTTGTAAACCTTCATACTTACAAATCCGTTCTTTGCTAAATTAAAGTTAATCTTCGTTGTTGGGTTGAACGGGTTTGGATAGTTCTGGCTTAAACTGTAACTTACAGGATTCTCGCTATCAATTATATTTGTAATTGAAGCAAATCTGTTCCAATAGAGTTTTCTTGAAGACCCATCAATTCCAACCCATATTACACCTGCATCATTAACTAAAGGAAGAACTGAGGGTTTATAGTTAGCTGATGACCATGAAGGAGAATGTTGGCTAACATGGTTTGGCACTCCAAAACCGGTTGAATCAACATAATTTGCATAACGATAAACTATTTTATCAGTATTATTCGAAGGTGGTCCACTTTGTAGGCTATCCGAATAATATATAAAATCAAAACCTGAAGAACTTTTGTTATATTTCAAATCAATCCAGTATTCGTCAACATTAGGGTTAGCTGCAATTAAAAGTGTATCAGAATAAGTTTTACCGCCATCTCTACTGCACCTGCCTTTGATATTTATGTTTCCGGTTGTACCAATCGTATAAAGGAACCACAAAGTTCCATTTCCTAATGCACTTATGTGCTCTTGTTTAGGATTTGTTTCAGTTGCTAATTCTGAAGGTGTTGTACCTAATGAAATTACACCTATTGTTCCATTTGCTAATTGACGGTAGCGAGATACTCTGATTGCGGAAGTTGTAGTATCATTTCCAACCATTGTTAGCAAATAATAATATGATAGTGATATGGTATCACCAGGCGATATTGAAACTCTGGGCTTAGCTCCGGTTGTTGATACAGAGCCTCTGTTTATCCAGGTTGCACCACCATCAATAGAAGCCATTCTTCTAACTGCTGTTGGAATTGTATCAAAGAAATAATAAAGTGCTCCTGTACTTGCACCAACGACATCAAAGGTTGACATTATACCACCCCAACCAACAGTATTAAGTGTGAGATTCCTGAAATTCCATGAGTATACTGAACTTCCGTTCTGAACGAATAAATAAATTGAGTCTGCCGCTCCCCCCGCACTGATAAGTTTTATCTTTTCATATTTAACACGAAGGTTTAATCCCGTTGAAAAAAGGGACCAAGAGTTTCCGTTGTTTGTTGACTGCATGATTATCAAACCAAGGTTTGAAGTAGCTAAAGTGTCATTTATAGCAACATAAATTGTACCGTTAGCTGCCTGGATTGAGGAAATAGGACCGATAGGTTCAAAATTGCTTATCACGACATCGTTTCCCCACAATGGACTTTGCAAAGTATTAATTCCTGAAAGAATTGGTTTTTCAATTCTCACGTCCTGTGCATAACCTGATGCAACAAGTAAAGTAAGAATAATTACCAGTAATACTTTTCTCATTTTGACTCCTTTATTTTAAATTGATAGTTATGCATAGATAATGATTCTTATAATAAATTGCAGTGCAAAATTAGTGATACAGAATCCACCTCACCCCTTCATCTCCTCTTTAATCTGTTTCACCTTTTCAAGAAACCCCGGCATTTTTTCTGAAGGGATTTCAAAGTACAGCTCCGGAAATGATTTCATTTCCTGCTGACGGATTTTCCATAGCGGATGACTTTCATTTGCGGTTTCTTCCTTGTCCGCAATCCAGCAATATAAGTCGTTGGGCAGGCAATTAAGCAGAATGCATAGCTTTTCGATTTGTGGCGGTGAAATGATTTTCATCTTTTCAGCGGCAATCCTCCCTGCTGTGCCTCGCGTAAAACCATTTTCTTTTAAAAAGGCAATTGGATTTGCTATCCCCCGCATTTTCATAAGATTTCTGATGTTGTATTTTAGCATAATATATCCTTTCTCTGAAAACCAAGCATTAATTCCTGTTTTTAAAATCACTCCTCCCCAAAAAATTGCGGGAAGGAGTGAAAAGTTAGCTATGAAACGAAATCTATGGTGTCGGCGGTACGGGAGGTTTTTCATTATGCCTCACACCTAAATCAATAATTTCCCTCGCGGCAAAATAAGAATTATAATAATTTACCTGAGTCGTTTTGAACTGCTTCACGATACTGTCCATAATAACCAAAATTTCTTTTGCTTCTTTAAACTTATCAACAAGCTGTTCAGTAGCAGATTTTCCTTCCACGATAGCAGCTCTCGGATTTTGAACGACATCTTTAAAATTATTAATCTTATCTTTGAAATCATCCATCTGTTCGGGTTTAATACCATAATCTCCTAAACTCCCTATTATCGGCTCTACTTCATTGACAACGGATTCGCATTTTGAATATGAATCCTGGTCACGGGCATAAAGCAAATCGCTTCTGGAATAATTTATATTTTCAAGAAGCGGCAGATTTTTCGCAACACGGGCATAGGCAGAGGCTGCACCGATAATTATCACGCCAAGGTCAACCATTTTAACCTTCTTGAATGCCTTATCTTCAGTGTAACCTTTTGAGACTAAAAGCTGAATTTCCTTAAGGTTATCAATCTCAATAATTTTTTCATTTAAATTATTAGAAGATGTTTGAAGGGCAGCCACAGTTGACACAACGGATTGATTCTCTTCATTAATCTTTTTAACTGCATAGTGCATACTCTGAATGTTTTCTTGCTTGTCTGTCATATAATTATAATTTAAGTTAATAAAAAAGTGATTATTAAAATAATTCATTAACAACAAGAA
>JBHELA010000413.1:0-3085 GCA_041859005.1 Ignavibacteria bacterium | reverse complement strand
CTGTGTGTCGTATAATCACAGCCGTTTACGAAAACAGCCGTAATAAACAAAGATATAAGAAAAATACTATTAAAAACTCTTAACATATTCCTAAAATTATCCCGTTTTTATCCCTTAATCAAGCCAAATTTCACATAAAATACACCAAATATCTTAAATAAATATTCAATACTCTTCATATAATCAGCGATAATCCGTTCTCATCTGTGAAATCCGTGTTCAATTATCTTTTTTTAATTTAACTATATAGAACAGATGTGATATTGGCTTATAATCCCTTCCCATTTGAATTGAAACTGAAAACATATAGGTTTATATTTACAAATGAAAACTAAAAAGATTACCGAAGAAAAAGCCATTCTTGATTTTAAAGACGATAAAGAACTTAACGATAATTCACTGAATGTACCCCGTAATATCAAAGATAATTTCTCGCAGGATACTTTACCCGTTCTGCCGTTAAAGGATATCGTTATTTACCCTTATATGGTTTATCCTATCCTTGCCGGCAGGGATTCCTCAATCCGCGCAATAAATAAAGCGTCCGAAAAGGATAATAATTTTATATTTCTCGTTACTCAAAAAGACGGAAGTATTGAAGAACCAACAACCGATAACCTGCATAAAACCGGAGTCATCGCAAAAATCCTGCAGGTCGTTCGTATGCCGAACGGTCTCATGAAAATACTCATCGACGCTGTCATTGCTGCAAAAGTTGTGAACTTTTATAAAGATGATTTTATCTATGCTGACCTTCAGATTAGAACCGATAACAATGAGTACGAATCTCAGATAGATATGCTTTCAAAAAGGGCTTCAAGGCTATTTGAAGAGTACGTTACGCTGAACCCGACTCTTACAAAAGATTCTTACACCAGCTACGAAGTTCTTAAAGAGTACGATAAAAAACTGTACTTCATCGCTTCAACTCTTTCAGTAAACTTTACCGAAAAGCAGAAAATTCTCGATACTGAAAATCTTTACGACAGATATTTTAATCTGATTGCAGTTCTTGTTTCTGAGGTTCAGGCATTGAAGATTGAAAAAGAAATCGAAGCAAAGGTGACTTCTTCTATGCAGAAGAATCAGCGTAAGTTTATCGTTCAGGAACAAATCCGTATTCTGCAGGATGAACTCGGCGAAAACGCTGAACTTGACCCTGACCTCCAGAAGTTGAAAACAGCTATTGATAAGGCTGACATGCCGGAACACGTTAAGAAGAAAGCAAACGAGGAATTCGATAAGCTTAAAAAGACTCCCTCCATGTCACCCGATTTCAGCGTGTCACGGAATTATCTTGAGTGGATGACTTCTGTTCCCTGGAATATATTCACCGAAGATAACTTCGACCTGGATAATGCAAAGAAGATTCTGGATGAGGACCACTTCGGTCTCGAAAAACCCAAAGAAAGAATTCTCGAACTTCTTGCCGTTCTGAAACTTTTAAAAGACAAAAATATAAAGAAACCGCCTAAAGGTCAGATACTTTGTTTCGTAGGTCCTCCGGGAGTGGGCAAGACATCACTCGGCAAATCAATCTCCCGTGCGCTTAATAGAAAGTTCGCCCGTCTCTCAATCGGCGGCGTAAAAGATGAAGCTGAAATACGCGGTCACAGAAGAACTTATATCGGCTCTATGCCCGGCAGAATTATTCAGGCAATGAAAAAAGCAGGTACTTCAAACCCTGTTATTCTCATTGACGAAATAGACAAGATGGGTAATGATTTCCGCGGCGACCCGGCATCGGCAATGCTTGAAGTGCTCGATCCCGAGCAGAACAATACTTTCAACGACCACTATCTCGATATAGACTACGATTTATCAAACGTCCTTTTTATCACGACTGCAAACGTTCAGTATAATATTCCTCTGGCGCTTCAGGACAGGATGGAAATCATCGAGATGAGGTCTTATCTCGACTTTGAAAAAATTGCAATCGCTCAAAACCATATACTTGCGAAAGAATTGATTGAACACGGAATGGAAAAGGATGAAATTAAATTTCCAGATAACGTTATTCTGAAAGTTATACGCGAATACACACGTGAAGCAGGCGTTCGTAATCTTGAAAGGGAACTTAGCTCAATAATCAGGAAGTCAGCAAAAGATAAACTCCTTAGCGGAAACGGAAAAATAAAGAAGTACGTAAAAGTCACACCTCAGCTCGTCGAAAAATATCTCGGCGTGCCGAAGTACGAGGATATTGACGCAAAGAAAGGTGAGAAAACTAAAGTAGGTTCTGTATATGGACTCGCATGGACTTCTATGGGTGGCGATATTCTGACAGTAGATGTTACAGTGATGAAGGGCAAGGAAAAGATTACGCTAACAGGCAAGCTCGGAGACGTTATGAAAGAATCAGCTATCGCAGGATTGTCTTACATTAAATCTAATGCCGATAAATTTAAGATCCCTCCCGACTTCTTTACTGAAAAAGAAATTCATATCCACGTTCCCGAGGGTGCAATTCCTAAAGACGGACCCTCTGCAGGTATTACAATGATTATGGGTATGCTCTCAGCTATCACGGGCAGTCCCGCAAGAACCGATACAGCCATGACCGGAGAAATAACTCTTCGTGGTAATGTATTACCAATAGGCGGACTCAACGAAAAACTTCTTGCCGCAGTTAGAAGCGGAATTAAAAGGGTATTGATTCCTAAGGATAATGTTAAGAACTTAATAGAAATTCCGAAAGATATAACTTCTAAGCTTGAGATTATCGCTGTTTCAAAAGTAGAAGAAGCAATTGAGCATTTATTTAATAAAAAGAACCTTACTATTACGAATAAGTCAAAATAATGTCAGAACCAAAGTTTAAAGTATCAGCGTTAACCTTCAGGCCTCAGAAGTTTTCTGACGTGGTCTCGCAGGAGTTTGTTACTAAAACGCTCATCAATGCTATCAGGTCAAAGAAGATTGCACATTCTTATCTCTTCAGCGGTCCCAGAGGCGTCGGAAAAACTACTATCGCAAGAATTTTTGCTAAAGCTATAAACTGTAAGAATGCTAAAGAAGGCGAACCATGCAATGAATGCGAAAACTGCAAAGAGATTACAAGAGGCGTGCACCCCGATGTATTCGA
>JBHELA010000330.1:0-4014 GCA_041859005.1 Ignavibacteria bacterium | reverse complement strand
ACTATACAAACCCCGCCGGGTGAATGCCCCGGAGTATGTATAAAATTCAATACATTATTTCCAATCTTAATAACCGTTTCTTCCGTAATGAAATTATTTACGGCAGGCAAGTTCTCAAACTCCATTCCGTAAAATTCTCCCTGAGTTTTTGCATTTTCGTATAAGAACTTGTCTTCTTTGTGTATGAATGAGTCAACCCCGAGAACCTTCGTCGCAAACCCGTTACCAAGAACATGGTCAACGTGTCCGTGTGTCATCAGAATGTATTTGATATTTATTTTGTTGTCATGTATGTACTTCAGGAAATTCTCCTTCTCTTGATAAGAGTGGCAGCCTGGGTCAATTAGAACGCCTTCAAGCGTTTGTTCGCAGTAATAAAGGTAACTGTTCATCTGAAACGGATTAACGGTGAATGTTTTTATTTTCATTTATTAAATTGATTTTACAATAGTTATTAAATAATTTAAATTTTACCAAAGATACCAGTTTGACCGATACCGATAAAATTAAAATAATAGGATCTAATAGGAAAGCTAATTATCAGTACGAAATCCTGAATAAATATGAAGCCGGTATTGTCCTTTTGGGAACTGAGGTTAAATCTCTCAGAGAAGCAAAAGTGAATTTGACCGATGCATACGGAAGGTTTACGAACAAAGAACTCTGGCTCATCGGTGCACATATAAATGAGTATAAGTACGGAAACCTGAACAATCATGACCCTGTCAGGAAAAGAAAACTTCTCATGAATAAGAAAGAGCTCAGGAAGATTAAAGCAAAGCTCGAAGAACTTGGATTAACATTAATTGTAACTAAAATATATTTTAAGAACTCTAAAGTTAAAGTTGAAATAGCGCTCGCAAGAGGAAAGAAACTTTATGATAAGAGGGAAACTATAAAAAGCCGGGAAACCGAAAGGAAACTAAAAGATTACTGATATGTTTTTATCGCTGAATGAACAAATGGATATCCTCAGGAAGGGAACTGTTGAAATTATACCCGAGGAAGAGTTAGTAAAGAAAATCGAAAATGCAATTAAGACACGGAAACCGCTTAACGTAAAGCTTGGATGCGACCCGTCGGTTCCTGACCTTCACATCGGTCACTCTGTTGTACTGAACAAGCTTCGCGAATTTCAGGACCTTGGCCATACTGCTATTCTGATAGTCGGTGATTACACAGGAATGATTGGCGACCCAAGCGGTAAAAAGAAAACCAGACCGCAGCTTACATTTGAAGAAACTCGGGAGAACGGTAAATCTTACTTTGATCAGGCATCACGAATTCTGGATAAGGATAAAACTAAGATTGTTTACAACTCTGAATGGCTCAGTAAAATTGACCTTAAAGAACTAATCAGTATTCTCGGAAAGTTTACTGTCCAGAGAATACTCGAGCGTGACGACTTTACAAATCGTATGCGCGATCAGGTCGAAGTTTCAATGCACGAACTTCTCTATCCTATAATGCAGGGTTACGATTCTTATGCAATAGATGCAGACGTTGAACTCGGAGGAACCGACCAGAAGTTTAATAACCTTGTCGGACGTGATATGCAGAAGCGTTACGGCAAAGAACCTCAGGTTGTTATGCTTATGCCTCTGCTTGAGGGTACTGACGGCTCTGAAAAGATGAGCAAGTCGCTGAATAATTACATCGGTATCTCAGAAGACCCCAAAGATATTTTTGGCAAGACTATGAGCATTCCTGATGTCTTGATATTTAAATATTATACTCTCGCAACACGCCTGACTCCTAAAGAACTTCAGGAAATAAAACGTGAACTTGAAGACCCGGACACAAATCCCCGTAACCTGAAGCGCAGGCTTGGATTTGAACTTGTTAAACTTTATTACAATGAAGAAGTTGCAAAGCAGTCTATCGAAGAGTTCGACAAGATATTTATTAAAAAGGAAGTCCCGGATGATATTCCCGAAATATCACTTAAAGAGAAAGATATAAAACTGATTAATTTTATAGTTGCTAATAAAATGGCGGATTCAAATGCTGCCGCAAGAAGACTCATTGAACAAGGCGGTGTAACCATTAACGGTGAAAAGATTGAAGATTTTAATCTGATTCTTAATTACACAGAAGATTTTGTCCTGAAAGTAGGAAAAAGAAAATTCCTGAAAGTAAAAATTAATTGATTATATTTTAATATTATTTTATATAAGTTTGTAACAGTTAAATTATTTATAATTGAGAGGAGGGTGTTATGTTTCAACCAACAAAGATATTTTTCACCAAAGGTGTAGGAAGGCATAAAGATTATTTACAGTCTTTTGAACTTGCTTTAAGGCACGCAGGTATTGAGAAATTAAACCTTGTTATGGTTTCCAGTATTTATCCGCCCGGTTGTAAACGAATTACACGTGAGCAGGGGATGGAATTGCTTTTACCCGGTAATATAACATATTGCGTTATGGCTCGTAATTTTACGAACGAACCCAACCGTCTTATTGCAACTTCAATCGGTATTGCATTGCCGTCTGACGACAGTCATTACGGTTACATCTCCGAGCACCATCCTTTCGGTGAAACCGAAAAGATTTCGGGTGAATACGCAGAAGACCTTGCAGCTACAATGCTTGCCACAACTCTTGGAGTTGAGTTCGACACAGAAACAGCATGGAATGAACGCGAACAGGTTTATAAGCAAAGCGGCAAAATATTCAAGACATTCAACATTACACAGTCTGCAGAAGGGGATAAGTACGGACTCTGGACAACAGTTATTTCCGCCGCAGTATTTCTACCATAAAAGATTTTTACGCACTAATAAAAAAGTCTCTTATCTTTTAACATAAGAGACTTTTTCATTTAATCATTATGTTTTTCACTACCGATTTATTCTTTTCATTATCGGTGTAAATCTTATTCATCCGGTGTCAAACAGTGTGCAAATCTCTTCTTTCTTCTCTGTGCCCTCCGTTACTACTCTGATTACTCTTTAAATACGTGTGTATCAGTTTAATCCGCGAAAATCAGCGTTCTATTTCTTTTCTCTGCGCTCTCTGCGTGTCTCAGATCCGCCGTCTTGTTGGGCAGACGTACTTTGCGGTAAAATCGTTTAGCTCTTAAGATGTTACATGTATTTTCTCTGCGGTCTCTGCTCTCTCTGTGATTATAAGTTCTTATCAATAAATAAACTCTCTTCTCTGTGCTACAATCCGTAAAAATGTTGTAATAAAAACAAACTTTTTACAAAATAAAAGCTCTAAATATTTACAATTTTAATAAATAAAAAATTCTTTTGCTCTCTTTGCGTCCTTTGCTTTCTTTGCGGGCTTTGCGTTAAAAATCTTATGTTCAACTATAATCTATTAGTTTTTCTCTGCGTTCTCTGCGCACTCTGCGGTAAAATCTGTTTAAATGCTCTTATTTGTTTGTAGCCGCAGGCTACGTCGTGCCCTCAGTGATTTTCTCGGTGTTCTCAGTGGTAAAATCTTTCCTTTGTTTGTAGCTCTTGCTCCGCCTTGAACTTAGTGTTAAAATCTTTCCTCTTGTTCTAAACAATAAAACATGTTCTTCTTAGTGGTCTGAGTGATCTTAGTGGTAAAATCTTTTCTTTTGTTTTATAGTGAAATATCTCTTGCTCTTAGCAATAAATAAACTCTCTTCTCTGTGAGCTCTGTGATTCTTCTCTGTGCGCGAGTCGCAGATTCGCTTTGGCGAATGGTGAAAGTTTTTCTTTGTTTGTATCTCTTGATACGCCTTGACCTTAGTGTTGAAATCTCTAGTTCTAATCAAGAACCACAAGTTTCTTCCTTCCTTAATTCTATTTTCTGTATCTTCAACTAAAATTGCTCTCTTTGTCGAAGATTCGCCGCGGAGAACGACCTTTGCCTTCGAGTCGCAGATCCGCCGTCTTGTCGCAGATCCGCCGTCTTGCTGGGAGGACTGGGAGGACTGGGCGGACGCTCTCTGCGTTTAAAATCTTTTGCTTTTAATATTAAATTGGTCTTTTCTCTGTGTCCTCCGCGATTTTCTCCGTGTTCTCGGTGGTAAGAT
>JBHELA010000414.1:0-6920 GCA_041859005.1 Ignavibacteria bacterium | reverse complement strand
AAGGGGCTGTCCCAAAAGGTCAGCCTCTTTATATTTTAGTTGTATGATTTTTGATTTTTATATTTCTCTAGATTATTAAGTAATTATCTAATCGTAACTTAAATTTTCTGTTATTTCCTTCATTTTATTGCATAAGACTCTATATAAGTTTGGTTTTGCAGGTTAAACATCTTTTTGAGGTTGTGAGCAAGACTTATTAATCCTATCTCAACATTTACTTTCTTCATTCCTCTTAATAGAAATCGCTTAAATCCCATATTCCATTTTATTTGACCAAATACTGTCTCAACATCTATACATCGCTGCTTTCGTAATTCTATACCTTCTTCCGATAATAACTTTTCTTTTACTTTTTCCTTATGTTTATTTAAAGCAAAATTATTTGTTATCTTTTTGTTTTTTGTTGATGGACAACATTTTTCCTTAAATTTACATCCAGTACATTCACTTGCTTCATATATTCTGAGATAATATTCATATCCGTTATCTGTTACTCGTTTCTTGTTATATTTATAATCTAAATGTTTTTCTGCCTGACAGACAAATTTATCCCCCTCTTCATCATATTTAAATTCTGATTTCTTGTTATGCTTTGTTTTCTTTTGCTCTCTATCAAAATAATTATACTTTACATATGCCTCTATTTCTTCTTTGGCAAGATATTCATAATTCTCTAAACTTCCATAACCAGCATCTGCTATGATTTTTTTCGGCTTGAGTTTTGTTAATTCTTTAAATCTTTCTATATGGGGTTTTAAAAAACCTGTGTCTGTACTCTTCTGATGTAGACTGTATCCTAAAATAAATTGATTTTCTGTTCCTATTTGTAAATTATAACCTGGTTTTAATTGTCCATTAAGCATATGGTCTTCTTTCATTCGCATAAATGTAGCATCTTCATCAGTTTTGGAAAAACTATTTCGTTTGCCTAGTACTTTTTCGTAGCGCTTATATTTTAAATACCGGATAAGATAATTTTCATTTAATTTCTTACTAATTTTACGATATTGATTCCCCTTTGACTTTAGTTCTTTTAATTCCGACTTTTCCTCTTGAGTAGAATCTGGTTTGCTTTTCTCAGATTTTTGCTTCTCTTCTATTTCTTCATTTATCTTGTCTAATTTCTCATTTAACTGATTGATTTTTGATATAATCTTTTCTTCATTAATTTCTGCTTCTTCACCCATTTCCTCTAAATCTTTTTCACTATACTGCTTATTCTCTTCGGTATTTATCATATCTATATGGTTTATCAAATCTTTTATTTGATCTTCAAGACGTTCTTTATATCTTTTTGTTGCTTTGGACCAAACAAAACTATATTTATTTGCATTTGCTTCTATTTTCGTTCCATCGCAAAAATAATTCTCCAATTTTACATATCCTGATTCGATTAACAATATTATTAACGAACTAAATACTTCGTCTATTGTCTTCTTTAATCTTGAGGAACGGAAACGATTAATTGTCCTAAAATCCGGACAATTATTACCGCTTAACCACATAAAATGAATGTTCTCTCTTATTGATTTTGCTATTCTGCGAGAAGAATATATCCGTTGTGTATATGCATAGACTATCACTTTCAATAACATCTTTGGGTGATAACTGCTTGTTCCTCCTCCTTTATATGCATTTATTACCGGTTCTATATTTAATTTATCTATTGAAGAATTTACTATTCTTACTAAATGATTTTCAGGTATTAAATCTTCAAGACTTGGAGGTAATAAGTGGAGTTGATGTTGATTGTATTGTTTAAATACTACTTTCGGGTTTTGTTTATTTATTCGCATTTACAAAAATACGAAACTATATTTTTTGAATCAGTGTAAATTTAACGTTTAATAAAAAAGAGGCTGACCTTTTGGGACAGCCCCTTTTGTTTATAAACTTAACTAATATCTGATTATTTGATTAACATCATTTTCTTTGTATCTGTGAAATTATTTGATCTCATTGTATAGAAATAAATACCACTTGATAATTTTGATGCATCGAATGTATATGAATATGAACCGACAGTCAGGTTCTCATTCACTAATGATGAAACTTCTCTTCCTGATATATCATAAATTTTCAGACTTACAAATCCTGCTTTACTAACCGCAAACTTTATGTTTGTTGTTGGATTGAACGGATTTGGATAGTTTTGCGAAAGTGAAAAATTTGAAGGTACTTCTGTGCTTGTTTGATTTACACCAACTGTAGGTTGAGAAATTTTTCTGTAAATTAACCAATTCTGTGTTGCAGGCATAACTGTTGCGGTTCCATTGAACGAAGACGGACCATCACCCGGATCTTTCATGTACACCATATGAACCTCGTATGTTGATGGTGATGTTCCGGGATTTACTCTTGATATGCTTACATAACCTTCGTCTATTAATGGAGTATTGGTAACTCTTATTGGTGCGTTCCATGTTACACCGTCATTTGTTGAACAACTTAAGAATACGTCTCTGGTGTTCCATCCTCTAGTACCGGTATCTGCTGTTGCGACAGAATATGCACAATACATTACATTACCATCTGCTGACCAACCGATTGATGGATGGTCTATTCCGATTATTCCAGCCCAGCCACCTGTAGGCAGAGTAGTTGTATTTGGTACATTGTTTGAGTCTGCTACTCTATTAGCTGAACCACCATTTTTACTTACCCACATCGTTGCTCCCTTGTAAAAACCATTACTTGTATTGTATGCGAAATAATAATCAGATGTTCCTGGCTTAAATGCTATATCAAGTCCAAAAAATGCTGTAATAGTATCTACTCCGCTAACAAATGGTGTAAAAAGAGTAATAGGTGAACCAAATGTTAAACCATTATCAGTTGATTTAAATGCTGTTATTTCATTTGAACCCATTACGTTTGTTAAAGCAACCGGGTCTATTGCAACTACAACATTTCCATTAGTTCCTGTTGCACTGCACCATCTCATATTGTTTGTTGGACCACCCGGATAATTAAGATAATTCCATGGTGTCGTTGTGGTTCCGTCAAAAATTGCAATTTTTAATGTATCGGTTGCTGCACCACCGCTATAACTTTCGGATGTAAGAAATATGTTTCCGTTGGTCATAACATTACTTTGTGGCCATGCACCACTACCATTTGTCCTTGGTGTAAGATACGTAGAAAATCCACCTACTTGTGCAGCTATATCCACATAGAGTTCACCGTTTAATGCGCCGCTAACAGTATTATGATTTGTAACTACTGCACTACCATCAGATTTTAAAGCCATATAACCGAATCCTGATCTGATATCAGGCACATTTGATAAAAATACCCAGGTTAGACCTCCATCAGATGAACCAGCATATTTTGTTCTTCTTGAGGTTGTACCAGCTGGATCACCGGCATCAGATGTTGTATAAATTGCATGTAATAAAAGCGGGTTTGTAGGATCCATTAAAATATAATGCTTTGCATCACCGTTTGTCATGTAATCATACCAACCTGATAACGATGTTTCTATTTCAGGACCAACGGTATAATCACCATTTGAAAATCCCGGTAAAAAAGGAGCATTAAGTATTTGAATACTGTTGTTTTCTACAAAAGTATCAGGACCTAATTTTGCATAAGAATTTTTATCAACTTTTGTTGATTTATGCTGAGCTGAAAGACCTGCCGTTAATGATAATACAAGCAGTAGTGAAAGAATTAACTTCATATTTTTCTCCATTAATTTAATTTAAGAAAATTGTTTAATAATTATATAATGTTCAATATAATATAACCAAATTATAAAAAGTAAGAAATATAAAATTTTAAATTATATCTATACTGTAACAAATATTTTTGAAAACCATCCTTTACTATCACCTTGTTTTTCTATAAATAGTTGTAAATTGTCTCATTCTTTCAAAAGTCTCGTTATAGTAACGCTTTCTACATTCACTTATAATCAGTAAATAACAACAATTATCTTTAATACGTCTTGATTTTACTAAAGATACATAACGATAAACATTTTTATTTTATTTTTATTGTCCTCCTTCTACTATTAATCATAGCATTTTTGATAATTTGGACACCATATTTTAGTGCAAAAATTTTTACCCCTTCAATTTTCTTTTACTTTCTCGGTTGATAGCAGTAATGCAAAAATTATTGCACTTTTATTCTTGTCATAATTTTGATTTTTGTTGTGATTAATAATAGGAGGGCATACTTAGTTTGTTTCTTGATGCGTTGACTATTTTACTTTACATAAAGCCGGCAATTTGTTCGAAATTTTGATGTTTTTAGACATGTTCTCTGTTCGTTCTCGATTGATTCTCGGTTATCTTGCACTTAGCATGCACCTAACTTGCACCTAACTTGCGCTTTCCTTGCGCTCTGCTTGCGCTTGAGAGTGGTATGTTTTAGTCTTGAAGAAACGCACTTTTTTGGCGGAATTTGCCATTTTAGTACTTGCTCAAATCGTAAAATTGCCTCTTATCCCGATTTTTCTAACCGAGCCTTCACCGACCCTACATTGAGCCGTGACGGACAACCAACCGACAACCAATCGATAAACCATCGACAACCAATCGAGAAACCATCGACAACCGATCGACAAACCATCGAGAAACGCTTTCTTCCTAATTTTTAACCCCAAGCCCTATCCCCTAAACCCTATTCCCTATTCCTTAATGCCTATTCCCTACTCCCTAAACCCTAAACCCTATTCCCTAAACCCTATTCCCTAATCCCTACTCCCTATCCCCTAAACCCTAATCCCTATTCCCTAAACCCTAATCCCTATTCCCTGTTCTTCAAGTTTTCTTCTAAACTGTGTTTTATTTTAATCTTTATTTTTATAACTTGAATATTGTTTAAATTCAAAAGAATTAAATATTTTTATGTATAAAGGCTTAATTTTTGTTCTGGTCTTGATGGTTTCGTTTGTACTTATGTCATGCGAAAAGAAAAGTGATAGTGTTATCGACCCGTCCTATGATTCACCCGTTATTGTAAGCGTTACAAAATCAACCGATACTGTTTCAACAACATCCACGGCTCCGAATATTTCTTTTGATTTAACCGTTGTTGCGAATGAAAATAACGGCAGCCCGATAGCGTCTGTCAATTGCGTTCTTGTTGACCCGCTCGGTGCTTCGCTTGGTACTTATGCTTTAAATTTCGTTCAGGATGTAACTGGCGGTAAGCAGTATGCAAAGAATGTCAGCGCCTCAAGCATGACATGCCTTCTCGTCGGGAACTATACCGTTCAGGTTGTTGCAAAAAACGAAGCAGGTCTTCTTAGCAGTCAGGTGAATCTGCCGTTGTACGTAAGGAATTCAGCGAATGTTCCTCCTTCTATAGATGCTTTGGCTATGCCTGACAGCGTTGTCCGACCTTTATCTGGTTCAGTTGATTTAACATTATTTGCTCTGGTAAATGATTTTAATGGAAGCTGTGATATTAAAGAAGTTTATTTTAATGCTTATCGTCCTTCGGGTTTTTATATCGGAGTTATCCCTATGACTTTGGTTCCTTCAGGCAGCTGGAGCTTCACAAATCCTGTTACTCCCGCGATTCCCGATTCACTTTACGGTTATTATAAATACCAGTTCTTTGCCAAAGACCGCTCTGATGCAATCAGCGTTGGTGTCTGGGACAGTATTAAATTTGTTAGACCTTAATTCAAAGAAAGAATAATTTTATATGATAAATAGAATTTTATTGTTAATGCTTTTGGCGTTTAGTCTGAACCTTTACGGTCAGTCAATACCCGAAAGTTTTATGCTCGGAAACTATAAACAAACTTCTGTAAAGTCTCAGCTTGATAGAGTCGTGAGCACAGTCGTAACTCCGCAAAACAGAATTTGCCCGATTAGTAATTTCATTACCGATATTTATAAGAGCGGCGATACTGTCTGGTTCGCCACGGGCAGCGGTATTATGCGTACTCGTGATAAGTTTAATTCATTCGATTACTACGTCGGTCTTCAGCCTTTTGGCGATGATGATATTTCAGGTTTTGCTCTTAAAGATAACGTTATCGCTGTTGGTACTGCTGTAAGTGAACAGATTAGCGGTGAAAGCGTGCCCACAGGTACAGGAATAAAAGTTTCTACTGATTACGGAAACTCTTGGACAGGTTACGGTCAGCCGATAGACGGTCAGTACGATACTTCTATCGTTTACGGCGCAAATACATTGTATTCTTTGCCCGTCGTCGTAAGACAGCAGAATCTCTCTTATGATATTACTATCACAAAAACTAAAAACGATTTAAGTAACTATACTATATGGATAACTTCTTTTGCAGGCGGTCTTCGTAAATCAACCGATTACGGTGCAACATGGACACGCGTTCTTCTGCCTCCTGATAATCTCGATAGTATTTATTTAGGTGGCACTTATACATTCGGTTTAAACCCGCGTGATAATCTTAACCATCGTGCATTCGCTGTTAAATCAGTCAATGATTCTACTATTGTAGTCGGTACTGCAAACGGAATTAATATTTCAACCGACTGGGGAATCAGCTGGAGAAAATATACTAATCAAAACTCAGGGAGCGGAACAAACAGAGTTGCCGGTAACTTTGTCGTTAGTCTGCATGTCCAGAAATACGGGACAATGGAAATTATCTGGGCTGCAACTCGCAGAGCTGAAGATAACAACGAAGTAAATGCTTTGAGCTTTACTGCAAGCAGAGGACAGGTTTGGTCCTATACGCTTAACGGTTTTTCACCGAACGGAATCTTTTCAAAAGATTCAACTGTGTACGGTCTTACTGATGCTGGTATCTGGCGTGCAAGGTATGGTGTGTTTGACTGGTCAAAGCCTTCGCTAATTGCTGACCCCGTCACAAAAGATATTTGCAAAGCAACAAATTTCTACGCTGGAAATAATGTAGGCGATACTTTGTACATAGGCGGAACTGACGGCTTGCTTAGAACTCGCGAAACAGGTAT
>JBHELA010000359.1:0-2627 GCA_041859005.1 Ignavibacteria bacterium | reverse complement strand
AAGATAAAGAAACCTCCCGTTCAGATGATAAACCGCCTGCTAATAAAGCTATTTTCATTTATTTTTAAGTATAACACTTAATATAATCAATATAAAATTGTGATAAAATAATGAAATTTTAATAATTTTTAAACTTTAAATGTCCGATTTCTAATTAAAAAACCTCAATTTTGTAGTTTTAAAATGATATATAATTAAATAAATTAAAGAAATCATGCACAAATTATATACTTTTAAATAATATCCTTAATTCTGAACTTTATGTAAAATTAAGCACCAATTATAGTCAGGTAAAATAATAACACATATATGACAAAACTATTAATACTTTTGTTTATTCTAGGATTACTTCCGTATAACTTATATTCCCAAAGTGAGAATTCAAAATTTGTTAATGTGTTTATTGGTACTGGTTCGGTAGATAACCAGAGCCTTTCCGGAAGTAATTTCCCGGGTGCTGTTTTTCCATTTGGATTAGTTCAATTAAGTCCCGATACACGCGAAAATCCTGAAGATCCATGCAGCGGATATGATTTTAAAGATAACACAATTGTTGGATTCAGTCATACGCATCTCAATGGCACAGGAGTGGCAGATCTTTTTGATTTCCTATTTATGCCCTATGAAGGAGAATTAAAATGGGTACCGGGAAATGATTCAGTAAAAGGATATAGTTCAACATTTGAACATGTTAATGAGACAGGTACTCCGGGATATTATAGTGTTATTCTAGACAATGGAATAAAAAGTGAGTTTACAGTAACGGCACACTGCGGAATGCATAAATATACTTTCCCTGAAAACAAACCATATAACCTTATAGTTGATTTATTTCATTCTCTCGATAAAAAGAGACCATACTGGTCATGTAAAATAATCTCTTCTCAGGTTCGAATAATAGACAACAAAACTATAGAGGGTTATAGAATTATTACAGGATGGGCAAGGCTTCGTAAGGTTTATTTCAAAGCTGAATTTTCAAGACCATTTACCAAAAGCGTCATTAAAGCCGGCAAAAACATTTACGAAAATGCTAATATTGGAAACGATTCTGATTTAAAGCTCAATCTTATTTTTAACGAAAGCAACACAGAACCGCTTCTTGTAAGAGTTGGAATGTCGTCTGTAAGTCTTGAAGGAGCTAGTAAGAATCTGAATGCTGAAATAAAAGATTTTAATTTTAATAAAATACAAAATGATGTTAAGACTGCATGGGATAGTGAGCTTGCGTGTATTGATATCGAAGGAACACAGAATCAAAAAACTATTTTCTATACAGGGCTCTATCATGCTTTTATTCAACCTAATAATATCGCTGATATAGATAGCAGCTATTTGAATCATAACTTTGATATTGTGAAGGCACCTGACGGAGTGCATTACAGTACGTTTTCCCTTTGGGATACTTTTAGAGCCGCACATCCTTTGTACACAATCGTCCAAAGAAAAAGAAGTGCCGATTTCATTAATTCTATGTTTCGACAATACATTGATTATGGTTACCTTCCAATCTGGCAACTTTGGGGTGAGGAGACATATTGCATGATTGGAAATCATGCTATACCTGTAATTGTTGATGCATACATCAAAGGAATTGAAGGAGTCGACTGGAATTTAGCTTATGATGCCATCAAAGCATCTTCAACTACTCCTCATAAAAATTCCCCGTTTAATATTCTCGATAAATACGGATACTTCCCTGAAAATTTGCAGACACAATCTGTTTCAATTACTCTTGAAATTGCATATAACGACTGGTGCCTCTCTCAAATGGCAAAAGCACTTGGCAGAATAGACGATTACGAATTCTTTTTGAAGCGTTCGCAAAGTTATTATAATCTTTTTGACAAAACTATAGGATTCTTTCGTGCTAAAGATGATAGAGGTAACTGGATAGAACCGTTTGATCCTCTTAAATACGGAGGCAATGGCGGCTATCCATTCACTGAAGGTAACGGTTGGCAGTACTTGTGGTATGTTCCTCATGATGTGTATAAATTCATAGAACTTTTAGGTGGGGAAAGAAAATTCTCTCAAAAGCTTGATGAATTTTTTACACTTGAAGCGAAACCTGAGGATGTTGACGGTAATGCTTCAGGATTTATAGGACAATATGCTCACGGCAACGAACCAAGTCAGCATATAATCTTTATGTATAATTTTGTTAGCGAACCTTGGAAAGCACAGTACTACAGTGCAAAAGTTATGAACGAACAGTACACCGTTCTGCCATCAGGGTATTCAGGAAATGAAGATTGCGGACAAATGTCAGCTTGGTATATTTTGAGTGCTATTGGATTCTATCCACTTAATCCTGCGAATGGAATTTACTGTATCGGGTCTCCTCAGCTTGAAAAAGCAGTTATTAATCTAGATGAAGGGAAAAAATTTACGATAACGACTAAAAATGTTAGTAAAGAAAATATATATATTCAAAGTGCGAAACTTAACGGGAACGAATACTCAAAAAGCTATATTACGCACATGGATATTACAAATGGAGGTACTCTTGAATTTATTATGGGCAATCAACCTAATAAAAACTGGGGCAGAACAACGATTCCTGAATCAATTTTAAACTAATTTTTTATTAACATAATTTCATACTATGGATGAATTCATGAAAG
>JBHELA010000287.1:0-4093 GCA_041859005.1 Ignavibacteria bacterium | reverse complement strand
TGGAGTTTCAACCATGCATTTAAACTTACGTTAAACGGTGTTGGTGCCGGCTTTCTGGCATCGCTTCTCTCAATCTGTATATACTCGTTAAGAAATTTTTTTAGAATTCTGAAAGAAGAGAGCAAGTCAATTTTCGGATTGATATCCGACAAAATACTATCACCAAATATTAATACATCCCTTGTTATTTCAAGAGTATGGATTATTTTTACACTCTTGATGTCTTTGCTTTTTATCGGTTTGTTATGGGTATAGAGTTTTAGTTAGTAGTAATTTACCACGAAATCACCAAGGAGGTAATATTAATTATCAAATTGATGAAAACATTATTTATGATTACAGAACTACTGTTGCACTTCAAACTTTTATAATGCAGGAATCAGCTTAACATGCGGTTATGATTATAAAATCTACTGTAATTCAATCAATCATACGGGTACTTTTGAAAACACTGCAGCAGGATTGAATTCTTTGTGTTTGTACATTTCAACTGCTGCTACGAATATCGATTTGCGAAACAATATTTTCTATAATACAAAAACAGGTACAAGTTCGAATATTTAAACAATATACGTTATCACTGGATATACATTTCCGAATCTGAATTACAATGATTACTATACAACAGGTCCCGCATGATATTATGGTGCCACAGAAGCAAAAATAGTTGACAGTTGATAGGAATACAAAATTTTAAAATTGAGGCGGATGAAAGTCAGCCTTTTTGTTTGTAATTTATATATGAATAATACATTGTTTTGCGAATGTAATGGAATTAAATTGATAAAATTAAAATATTTCGAATGAAAATAAAAACACTTTTTATAAATTTATCTTTTATTTTTCTTTTCAGCTCCCTTGCTTCTGCGCAGGGCTATTTTTATGAAAATAGATATATAAAACTGGAAGAGCGGTACGATGGAATTGCAGTGGTCTCTAAAATGTCAGCTTTTAACATTGAATCTTTTAAAAATCAGATTGAAAAGTCATTAGACATCAGATTTAAACTTATAGGAATCACTGATAATTTGGCTTATATGAAATCTGATATAAAGCTGAATGAGGCAGAAATTAATTCGGTTAGAAGTGTTTTAGCCTCTAAAATAAGTAACATTAAATTTGTTTCAGCTGTATATTTCGGAGAATCAAAATCTGTCACACAGATTCCTACAGATGAATTTATAGTTAAGCTCAGGAATTCAGAAAATCTTGCACGGCTTGACTTATTGAACATTCAGAACAATGTTTTTATCAAAGGTAAAGTAGATGATGGAAGAGCGTTATTACTGAAGACTACTGACTTAAGTTCACTAAACGCTCTTGAACTTTCAGACATATACTATGCAACTGGACTTTTTGAATATGCTGAACCAAATTTCGTGTATCCTGCAGAAGGTTTCTTTAACTGGTCCCCGAATGATACATATTACGGTCTCCAGTGGCATCTTAATAATACAGGTCAAAGTGTTTTAACAGAGGGTTATACATCTTATGGAGACGCTTCATCATCAAACGGATTTACTGATGCTGATATGGATGTTGACCTTGCATGGGATTATGTAAAAGGAAATCAGAATGTCATAGTCGCTGTTTTTGATACAGGAGTGGATTCACTGCATCCTGATTTAAAAGATAACCTTATAGTTGGTTATAATGCTTTTGCTAATACAAACACTAACACAACAGACCCTGGAAGTCATGGAACATGTTGTCTTGGTCTTATCGGTGCAAGGTCTAATAACAATACCGGAGTATCTGGTATAGTCGGGGGTGATAATGGGTCTAATCACTGTAAGATATGCTCTTACAGACTTGTTGATGATGCCGGCGATTTTACGTCGGATGCTAATATTGCCAGAGCATTCGACACAGCAAGGGTTAGAGGTGTGCACGTGTCTTCAAACAGCTGGGGAGGCGGTACTGCAAATTCAACTCTCACAAATGCAATTAATAATCTCTCGAATAACGGCAGAGGAGGTCTTGGATGCGTTGTGCTGTTTGCTTCCGGAAATGACGGCAGAAACCCGCCAAACTATCCTTCATACCTTTCTTCGGTGGTTTGTGTGGGAGCATCCACTAATATAGATTCAAAGAAATCACCCGGAACAGGAGACCAATTCTGGTGGGGTGGATGTTATGGGGAAGATTCAAACGGGGACCTTGATATTGTTGCCCCTACAATTACTACGACCACTGATATTAGAGGTACCGGAGGGTATAATACAGCCTCAAATGGAGATTATTACAATACTTTCAATGGTACATCATGTTCTTGTCCGAATGCTGCGGGTGTTGCGGCGTTAATATTTTCGGTTAATCCAAGTCTTACAAAGAATCAGGTTATGGATTATCTATACAGAGGATGTGACAAAATTGATAATATCACTTATTCTGTGAATAAAACTTTCGGCAAGTGGAACCCTTACACAGGCTACGGAAGAGTCAACGCATATAATTCTGTTAGACTTGCTGCAGGGCTTGACGTAACACCACCTACTGTAAATCACTCAAATACGCAGATAGTTACTGCTTCAACATATCCATTAGTTATTAGTGCTGAGATTTTAGATCAGGATGGCAGCAGTGTACCCGTTTCGGGCAGCAATGCACCATTGCTGTATTACAGAAAAAACCCGAATAATCTGGGTTGGTCTTTGTTTTATTCTGTGAGTGCTTCATCAAATTCAGGAAATACATTCTATTTTAAGATTCCCTCTTCAGGATGGCAGACAGAAATTCAGTATTACTTTCTCGTAAAGGATAACAACGGAAACCAGGTACTTTTTCCGAAAAATGCTCCTAACTATCCTTGTTATTCTGCAGTTGGTACTACAGCTGTAACAAGCGGGACATTTGCAAGCTTCTCATTACCTACCACAGGTGTTGCAGTTTCATCAAATCTTAATATTGCAAGTTATAAAATGCTCAACGTAAGCATTACACTTAATCTCACCCATACATATATATCGGATATGATATTGCAGTTGTGGAGTCCGCTTACTGATACAAAAATAAACAGGGTTTGTCTGTTTTCACTAAACGGTGGCAGCGGAGATAATGTTACCGGTGCTGTTGTTTCTGATGCCGGTAGTTACTTCTGGAGAGAATCAACCCCTCCATATACAAGTCTAAGCGCTAAACCGGATCATTATTTTACTTCTTTCCGCGGACAAAATTCGGGTGGTAACTGGAAACTGCTTTATTACGACGGTTATGACGGTGACGGAGGAAATTTAAGCAGTGCTATCCTTAACATAACGCGGTTAAGCGGCTCGACCAGTGCTGCAATACAGAAAGACGCTGAGTTAGATTCACTTATTTCCTTCTATGCTTTCCCCGGTAGCGAAGATATAAAGAGTTATTACCTGAAAAACAGGGGAACCTCTGCTCTCATCATAAGTTCATATAATTTCTCAGGAACTTACGCTTCAAACTATACTGTTATAAACACACCGTTGGCAATTGTTCAGCCCGGTGACAGCACTTTATTCAGAATTTTATTTTCAAGACCTGAAGCATTAGATAATTTTTCTAATTATCAATCAAATTATGCACCGGATTTTAATGAGGCATCTTTAAATATAGTTAATAACGATCCCTCAAAATCTAACTTTCAGATAACGCTTTATAATGATGCTCCATTGCCTGTGGTGTTAACCGCCTTTAACTCATCTGTATTTGGCAGAGATATAATTCTTAAATGGAAAACTGAAAGTGAAATAAACAATGCAGGATTTGATATCGAAAGAAGTGAATCAGGCTTCAATAAATGGGTAAAAGTAGGATACGTGTCAGCGAAGGGGACTGTCTCTACGCTTACAAACTATGCGTTTGAAGACAGAAAGCTCAACAGCGGGAAATACAACTACCGCCTGAAGCAGATTGACAACAACGGTAACTTTGAATACCATGCTCTTTCTAATGTAGTGGAAATTGGCTTGCCGGCTAAGTTCGACCTCAGCCAGAACTATCCGAATCCTTTCAACCCGGCAACAAAGATTGATTTCTCACTGCCTCTCGACAGTAAGGTGAGCATCAACCTTTATGACATCTCGGGCAGAGAAGTAAAGACTCTTGTGAATGATTCAAGAAC
>JBHELA010000222.1:0-4946 GCA_041859005.1 Ignavibacteria bacterium | reverse complement strand
ACTAAAATGCCGACTCTGTTTTCGGAGAGTACTTTATCGGCTCCTTTGACTGATGAGGCTCCCAGAGTACCAACAGCAACTCCGAAAGTAACAGTCTTGAAAAAATCACGCCGGTTAAGATCCTTCATATAACCTATATTTTAATTAATAACTATTTATTAATTTCGTGTATGCTTCATGCGATGAATTGAAATCAGGTTTTAATAAACCCCGGGGTAATCAATTCAAATCACGGTTTACACATAACACAATTTAAATCAGATAGATTTCATCGGAAATCATATTGCATTTGAGGATTTTCCGATTGTACAATAATACTTATAAATTCAATAATATATAAGTCAAATAAATTTTTCATTTAAAGAAAAATCATAAAGGTGCAGGTTTTAACTTGGATGCTAATCCCGCAAAACTTTACTGCAGAATATCAGCTACTAATAAGCAGCGGTTTTCCGGCATAAAAATTGCTGTTATTAACGAACAAAATTTGTATTGCAAAATATAATATTATCTTTTACATTATAAAAAATAAGGGGATTTCCTCACCTTTAATGGTTACTAATATCCCTATTATTTAACAAACTAAAAAGAAATGTTATGAAAAAGAATTTTCTAATTTCTTTTCTTGTCATTGTATTCCTCTCATCGGATATTGCTATATCACAAATCAACACTTTCAAAGTAAATATGTCTCCTCAGGATTATTTTACAATGTACACAAGAAACTATCACATCAAGGATTATCTGGGCTGCTCATTTCAGTTTGGTAGCTATCTTGAACTGGGTGCGGGAATCCGCATAAAAGGCAGCACAACAAGGTTTTACAATAAAAAGTCTTTTAGAATTAAATTTCCCGGTTCAAATTTATTCCAGGGCAATAAGCAGTTGAATCTTAATTCTGAATACACGGATAAGGCTTATATTAATAATAAATTGTGCTATGAACTCTTTCAGGAGATCGGTGCATTTGCACCTGTTGCTTATTATTATATCTGGCTTAATATTAATAATGTTGAAAAGGGGTTATATACCGCTATAGAGAAAATAGATAAGTATTTCTATGTAAGGCATAACAAACCTGAAGGACCGACTTATGAAGCAGAATCAAATTATGGATTAGCAGATCTTACTATTAAACCAATTAATCTTCTTAAGTTATATTATACAAAGGAAGTTGGTGATACAAATGATTATAGAGATCTCGCAATGATGATTGATACTCTTAACCTTACACCTGAGGCACAGTTTCCGTCCATGATCCAACGGCTTTTTGATATTTCGACCGTAATGAATTGGCTTGCTGTAAACAGCATTACTCAAATGGGTGATACTTATAGAACAAATTATTATTTATACAGAGATACTACCAAAACCACATCACAGTGGCACATATTACCATGGGATTATGATTTATCTTTGGGAAGAGATGGCAGGGGTAATATTCCATACCCAAATTCCCTTTTGAACGATTATTTCAGCTATACTTATTCTGTCTGCACAGGACCGTCGAATGTACTGAAAGACCGAATTCTTGCTAACCCGGTTACAAAAGAAATGCTTCGTGTGAGAATAAAAAATATTCTCGACTCTGTATTTATAGAAGAAAGAATGAACAATAAAATAGACAGCTTATCGTCCATTATAGCACCGTATATTCCGCTTGACCCTCTTAAATGGGGAACAGTCGATGACTTTTATGAGCAGCTTGATGCAAGAAAATATTATGTAATGGCAAAAAGAAATTTTTTATACAGAACCTTTATTTATCCAAATCATGGTGAATATCATGAGGCTACAGTTTCTGTCTCACAACTAAACACTCCGTACAGGTTTGTAGATTACGCTGGAAATACTATAGGTAGTATGTGGTTTTCTTCTTTTAACGGTCTTGACAGTATAAAGCTTAAAGAATATCATGATGTCGTACCGCCAAATTTGCCGAACCCGAGTAATATGAAGTACATAAAGAAATATTATAAAATAACAACATATCCTTCGAATGCTCAATATACAGCAAAAATACAACTTGAGTACTTTGATTACCAATCAGATCAAACTGAGGTAATGTCTGGGGTCCAGAACGAAAGACTTTTAAAAGGTCATTGCTATATAAATAATCAGTGGAATATTTATCATTCTTCCGTTAATTCATTCGTGAATACGGTTACGATTTATTCAATTGACCAAAGCTTTACGGGTAATACTATTGCATTCTATATTCCCGAATCATATCCTCAGAACTGGTTCAGGGCAAATAATTATGACTGGCAGAGATATTATGATATCGGATTTATTAATTCACAAACAGGATATATTACTGGTGAACAGGGAATCTTTGCTAAAACTACAAATGCAGGGACAAACTGGACATCCATGGAAATAGTTCAGAACATGGCTATGTATAGCCTTGCCGCAACAGGTAATACAGTATATACAGCCGGTGAACATGGCTCCTTTTACAGAAGCACAAACAGCGGGTCAAACTGGACAAAACTTACAACAAATACTTATAAGAAATTAAACTGCATTGTCGCACTGTCTGCTTCTGATATTTGGGCAGTTGGAGACAGTGGAATCGTGCTTCATACTACAAACAGCGGAACAAATTTTTCAACATCATACATTAATTCAAATTACAACATTAATTCAATTGTAAACCTTAGCGCTTCTGAATTTGTAGCGACAGGTAATAAGGGAAAGATATTCAGAACAACAAACGCTGGTTTAAACTGGATTACCGATAGTATAAATACTCAAAACAACATTCGCAGTTTGCGAAAACTAAACAATAGTTTTTTGGGTATTGTGGGTGATAAAGGTATGGTGTTGTATTCGAATAATAAAGGAGTAAACTGGAGTTATATTGGAACTGATACTAATCTATATCTAACTGATATATCAATGATAGACTCTTCAAGAATGTACGTTTGTTCAGGTGCAGGCAGAATTCACTATACTTTGAACAGAGGATTAGACTGGCATTACCAGTATTCCGCGGATGAGCATGATTTATATGCAATGTGTTTTACTGATAGTACAAAGGGTTATGCCGTGGGTAGTGATGCAACATTATTAAAAACAAACACAGCAGGAACCGTTGGACTTGGTAACAACAACCTGGTATTACCTGTAACATATAAATTAAACCAGAACTATCCGAATCCGTTCAATCCGGTAACAACGATTACGTATGAAATTCCAAGGAACACTTTTGTAAAACTTAAAATATATAATATACTTGGAAGGGAAGTTGTATCACTCGTTAATAATATAAAAGAAGCTGGAATCCACAAGATACGATGGAATGCCTCCGCTTATCCGAGCGGTATTTACTTCTGTCTGTTATCTGCTGATAAATATATCGAAGCCAGAAAACTGGTTCTTATAAAATAATATTTATCTTATAAGTACTAATCTCTTTGTGCTCGAGAATATACTGCCATGCGAAATGGTATATATCATGGTATAATAATATATACCTGAGCTGAGCGACATCGCATCGAATTTTACGTTATAACTTCCCGGTTCGAGTAATTCATTAATCAGTTCTCTTACCTCGCGTCCGAGTCCGTCATAAACTTTTAGACTTGCATAGCCGCTTTTAGGTATAGAGAATTCTATATTTGTAACAGGATTAAACGGGTTTGGATAGTTTTGTTTTAAAGTAAAACTTTCGGGAATGCTTGTCCCGTCTATCTTTATAAGTAATGGCGCATCTTGCAAAGACATTCTTATCGGATTTGTATAACTGCCATGAGGATTAACTGTGTTTGCACCACCGGGCCAGATTCCGTCTGCGTCAGAATTAGAAGCGACTATGTTTCCGTTACTTATATCGTGGACATTAATTCTTTTAAGACCTCCCGACAATTGATTCGGTAAAAAGCTTCCCCATCTTCCGTTCTTTGAATTTACACTGTCCCTGTAATATACGACCAGAGACGCCATGAAAGATGTATCAATTCCTTCATTTTCAAGATAGACCATCGCAAGCGGTCTGCCTGCATTATTTACGTTGTCATATAAAGAAACAATATTCTTAGATGAAGCAAGTGATATTCCGTATATGCCCGTTGCTGCAGTTACAGATGTGGAATCACTACTGAATCCAAATACAAGAATTGAATCGCTTAATGCAAACCTGTACCTTACCGAGCCGCTGCCAGCACTGTCAAGTGTTATTGCAGGGATTACATAATTACCAACAGTAAACCTTACATTGCCCGTGTGAACAAATCCAAACCAGCCTGTATAAGTTCCGCTCGCATTAGTTGTAAGTGAATCATATCCTGCGGGATTTGTAAGACCCGGACTGGTAGTGTATTTAAAGTTACTGCCGTTAATCAACAAAGGATTACCTGCGCCTGAATTTGTACCGCCAAGGTCTGTGTATCTGCAGACCTGTGTATAATACCTGTACTTAGTGTTTGGCTGCAAATTTGTTAACTGTGCCCTGAATACATAAGGCAGCCTTGTTCCAGCACCCGAACAGATATATTTCGGTACCAAAATCCCTGTGAAATTATTCTGAGTTAATTGCTGCGAGTAAACTGAGGAAAAAATGAAAGTAAATAAGCTAAAAAACAGTGTGATTTTTTTCATAATAATGTTTTTTAATTTTCTTATCTGAATATTATTGATAAATTATTTTCTTTGCAAGTCAAAATTTCGAATGCCACTTTAGGAATCATCATAACATATTGTTTTAACAGTTATTAAATAATATCTTTTAAGGGGCTAAGTTGTCATTATTGAGTTTACTTATGAAGTAAATTGACTTTATATGGTGCAAGAATATTTTTCCTTCTGACTGTACCATTTTTCTGCGAAAGTCACTAAGTACGTAAATATCCTTGAAAATATAGTGTGATTATGCTATATTATATGTTTTACAAGTAAAAGTATTAACGTATATCATGAAAAAGGAAATACATCCGAAATATTAT
>JBHELA010000149.1:0-12808 GCA_041859005.1 Ignavibacteria bacterium | reverse complement strand
GTTTGATTAACGTATAATAAACCTAAGATAGATAGAATTGTAAGCATTTGAGAATAGGTGTAAATTCTTAGAAAAACAATATATTAGTGGTCGTACAAAATAAAAAGGTGCCGGATTCGGCACCTTTTTTATAAACCGGATGATTTATGCTATTATTTAATAAGCATCATCTTTTTTATGTCACTGAAATCATTCGATTCGAGTTTGTAGAAATAAACACCGCTTGAATATTCCGATGCGTTAAAATCAACTGTATAACTTCCTGCTGATTTGACTTCGTTTACAAGAGTTCTTACTTCTCTACCGAGTACGTCGTAAATCTTCAACGTTACAAATCCCTGCTTTGGAAGTGCAAAGTTTATTTTCGTTGTTGGGTTGAACGGATTCGGATAGTTCTGGCTTAATGAATAAACCTGCGGCAAAGATGTTCCGACAGGATTTACGCTGGTTGCAGTGTTTATTATCATGCACAAGTTTGGACGTGTAGAGGCTGTTGATGTAGATGTTAAAGTACAGCCCGAAGATCCGTCAACATGATTATGTATAACAGTTCCTGTTTGTGAAGTACCTGCAACAGTTGTATTTGAAGTCCAAGCAGAATTATCATAGCATATTTCAATGAGTAAGTTCCCTGTTCCGTTGTAGGAATATGGAGTTGCTAAATTAATATACTGGAGACCAGTTCCTGCGGGATTATATGTACCTGAATAAACAGTTGTCCATCCTGTATTAGTCCAAGTAGTGATAGTGGAAGCCGTTATAGTTTGCATCTTCACTGAGAAGTTGCTCATTTCAGGTGCGCCAACTGTTAAAACGGTGAATCCAATTTTATTTATAAATCCGGCAGCACCGCCGCCAGCAAGAATTTCGGATGATGAGTAAAGCATCTGAGTTCTGGAATCTTCGTATAGAGTATAGAACGGATAACTTGTTGATGTTGTGCCGGTTCCAATACATGCTGTGGTTTGAGAAATGATTTTGAAAGACCTCATAGTTGTTGAGTCGCAGTTATGCTGACTGGAATTATCTTGTGCTAAAACCCGGTAAAATATTGAGTCGTTAACATTTACGTCCGAGATAACGGAATTAAATGCTGCACTGTAAACAGCACCACTTGAATTTAATAGTTTAAACATTTTGACACCACTTGCTGGTGAATTTTTATACCATTTAACCCAGACTGAATCGATACCAATATTATCGGTAACGTTTGCAGTAACAGTTGCAGGCCATTGAGTTTTCGGAACGTCCAGAATAGTTGTATGAGTTATGACAGGTTTATTTATATCTGTGGCTGCCGTAAACGTGAAATAGTTTGCAGGAGCGCCTCCCGGAAGATATGTAACGCGGTTCATTGCATCCTGTGTTCTGATGTAATATCTGTAAACTGATGAAGCACCATTTCCCGGAATGTTAGCAGTCCAGTTATTTCCGCCTGTGTTTGTCATAGAAATACTGTCGTATGTTGTTGCTCTTGACCAGAAGAGTTTGGAGCCTGTAATAGCACTACCAGAAGGACTTACCGAGCAATTGACGATGTAAGGGCCAGTAAGGTTCTCAGTGTTTGGGAGCGGTGTATGAGCTATCGAAGGTCCATAGGACAACTGATAAATAGAAGGATCGCCCATGCAATTGTACATTTCGATGTATCTTTGCATCATACCTGTAATACTGCCGAAATACTGAACTAAAAGAATTTTTCCTCTAACAAAGTTCTCGGCATTTTTCTTCAGATTTTCAGTGAATAAGGCTCTTCCAATTCTTCTTTCAAGAATATCATCTTCATCCCAGTAAGAATTTACTGATGAACCCCAGAAAACCGAACCTGCTTTGGGGCTTCTAATCCATGTTTCTGAAAAACATTCACCCGAGATATGATAAGAACCTGTAACACAGGCAAACGAGTAAACAAATGGAAATATCGTATTATTCAGTGCATTAACGTTTGACTGTGAGAAGGAAGGACCATCTGCCCATGAAGTTTCAGAGCCGTGACCGGAATAGATAGCAAAAATTTTTCCTGAGTCAATTGATTGCGAAACTTGTGAAGTTGTGGCACCGCTGTAAGACCAGAGTTTTGTGTTAACGGTAAAACCACCGGGTACGAAGAATGAATCGATTACAAAATTATGTGAGCCTTCGCTGATGGCATGATTATCCGTTGATGCCATGAACACATTCTTCTTCCATAAGCTATTGACTCCATTTTCCATGTATATGGATTTAGTTATTATATTTCCAAGCTGTGTAAGGTTTTGAATAGGGAACCTTCCGACAAAAGCATCAACGTACATATCACCGCCTTCAAGAAGTCCGTAGTTCCAGTCTGTATGAGGTGTACCTGTTCCAGTGCCGATAAAATCGGGAATCTTATCTATATCACCAACCATAAGTATAAACTCGGGTCTTGTTGATATATTATTATAAAGATTCTGAATGTATGCTTTAATTGCTGTGTTAGTTGTTCCTGTAACGCCCGTGTTTACAACTGTTACGTTGTAACCAAGTCCCTGTTTATGAGTTACGAATGTTGAAAGACCGCTTTCGTAATCAGGGGCTGTTATAATAAGATAATTGTTTGTACCTTTTGCATTCTTGAATTCATAGTTAAGAAAGTTAACGTCAAAGAAACCATCCATTGCTGGTCTCGGAGAGAAATCAAGGTTTGAAGAGTACTGCAGGTTAATCCTGAACTTACCCTGAACAGAAGCTTCCAGTTTATTTGAAGAAGGATTGTAAGCAAAAGGATATATTGTTACCATAACACCCTTTGCCCCTGCAATGACGAAAGGTTCCGAAATCGTAACAAAGGGACCATCTGAGTTTCCTTTAGAATTATAATATGCCCTGTCTATTACAAAAGGTCTTTCGTCGAGATTCTTTGATTTTTCCCATGGCATTTGAGTCGGGTAAATTAAAGAACTCAGCTCAATGGTAATTTTGTTTTTGCTGAGAATATTTAATACAGGTGATGATTCATTCTTATTGATTAAAAGAAAGAATGAAATCTGCGGCAGCTTAGGCTGCCCTACCTGTGATGTAATCCCATACTCGGGAATATCGAGAGAAGTAAATGTTTCATTACCGCCCTTGATTTCAGACATCAAGTACTGGGGTAAAGAATATTCAACGATGTAACTGTTTCCGTCTTTAATTAATTTAACACCCTTTGGATACTCTTTCGAATAAGCAAATGAGGCGAACATTAATATAAAAAGCGGGAAAATTAAAAACTTAATGAAATTGTTCATAAAGAAATGTTTTTAGATTTGGAAATCCTATTAATTAAAATATAAAAGATGTATAAATTATTCAACTTTTAGCGTTTTATTAACGATATGAGATAATATGATTATCCCGGGAAAATTTATCAGTAAATCTAATAATTTCTTTAATGATAGTCTATTCAAAAATGAGACCGAAAATCATAAAGTTTTCGGTTTTATCAAAGAATAAAGACAAATAAAAAGGGTGCTGAAATCATTCAGCACCCTTAAAATTAAGAGTTTAACAAATATATTTGATTAATATCGTTTTTTGACTCGTCAGGTAAAAATAAGAATTAAATTATATTTATAATACAATTCCAATGCCAGCATTAATAAAGATTGAGTGCGCTCTTACCAGGGTATAATGGAGATATAAATTATATTTAGTCTCAAGATTAAGTTTAATAGAATTATTCAGCTTGTATTCCATTCCTAATGCAGCTGTCATAGTGAGAGCAGAATATTGTCCGCCAAATCTAAAACCACCTCCAAACGAAGTATAACCTTGCAAATCAGAACTATTGAAATATATTTTTGGACATATAGTTAGTATTAGCCCGCCGAATTTAGTATAATATAAGCCGTCATGATCTCTCCTTAAATGTGAAAGAACATTTGCAGTAAATAACCAGCCAAATTTTCTGGAAGTCATTAATTGATATTCACCCAGAAAACCATATCCGTATTCAGTCTTATAGGAATCGGGAAAGTGAAAATAGTAACTCAATTTTAGATTGATTGATGAAGGTATTTCTGATAAGATTAATCGATTGTTCTGATTATTTGATATTGATTTTAGAGACTGCGGATATGCGGTTGAAATTGATATCACGATTATTGCTAATGCAATTATTAGCTTTTTCATAAATAACATTCCTGTTCCAATTCGGGGATTAATTAAGAATCATTGATGAAAAATAGAAGATTATTTTCAGAATAAATAGTTAAAAACCATTTAAGTATTGAAAGAAAAATATAATGCACATTAAAAAACAGGTGCAAGTATGAGCTGCACCCCTCATAATAACCGTACGCCAAGTCTCATCTTCGACTTACGAGGAATGGCAATTTATGTAAATTATATTAACATTCCCGATGCCCTTCGCTATCGGGACTACTTGTTAAATAGCTGCCGCTATTTAACAAGCAGCATTCTTTTAATACTACTGAAACCGTTTGATTCAAGTTTGTAGAAGTAAACTCCACTTGAGAATTTAGATGCGTTGAAATCAACTGAGTAGTTTCCTGCTGATTTTACTTCGTTTACTAGGCTTATGATTTCACGACCGAGTACGTCATAAATCTTCAGAGTTACCATTCCCTGTGTCGGTAATGCGAAGTTAATCTTGGTTGCTGGGTTAAACGGGTTTGGATAGTTTTGTGATAAAGAATATTTTGATGGTATGACTGCGGGGTCAAATGTAATTTCTGTTAATCCTCCTGCATTTGTTGTTTTGTACATTATCTGGTTTTGACCCGCAACATATCCAACGGGGGAGTTGTTTATCTTTACACGGTTTAATCTGCCTGCCCCTGTTATTCCGATATTAGACATCCAGTTTGTGCCGCCGTTTGTTGTGTAATAAGTGCTTGTGTTTACTGTTGAATAAAAATCACCGACAGTCCAGCCTGAATTAGCATTTATGAAGTAGATAGAATATAGTCCCTGAGCGCTTGATTCATCATTCTGGCTTGTCCAGTTTATACCGCCGTTTGTAGTTTTCAAAATATTGTGTCTGTATCCCGATGTGTATCCCATATTTTCATCAAGAAAGAATATATCGTAAATTATCCTGAAATCACTCGTTGAATGTTGTATCTGCCAACTTGATCCTGAATCAGTAGACTTTAAAATGTTTGAACCTGCCGTAATGTTTGCTAATGTCCAGCCTGTATTTTGATTTAAAAAGAATATTTGTCCGCTTGATTGAATTGTGCTGACAGTCCAGTTTAAACCGCCGTTTGTGGTTTTTGCGAATCTGTTAGTGCCTGATGCATATCCATTGAGGGAGTCGAAGAACTGGAAATCAAAAACGTTGATACCGATGTAAATTTTTTCCGACCAGTTTTGGGTGCCGTTTACAGTCCGGTATATAGTATCGCTGTCAGAGGCAAGTAAGCCTGTGTTTGCGTTAAAGAAATGTACAGCATTCAGGTTGAACTGTGTTGAGGGAAAAGACAAGTTAGTCCAGTTTGTACCGCCGTTTGTTGTCTTTTTGAATAAGCCTCCGTAACCGCAGATATAGCCTGTTTGCGCATTCGGGAAACTGAAATCGAAAATATTAAAACCGTTGCCCATATTAAGATTAGTCCATTGGGCGTTAGATTGCGAATATATCAGGGCAAATAACAAAATAAGAAGGAATTTGTTTTTCATTTCATTTTATTGTTTCAGATTAAAACAAGAATGTAGAAATTATAGTTCGAAGGAAGGTTGTATTTCGATTATAAGACGGATATTTTCTTTAATTATTATTGATAATAAAAAAGGCGGTTGAGAAATCAACCGCCTTAGGTATATAAATATATTAATAGTTTACTTGACTAACAGCATTCTCTTTACATCAGAGAAGTCATTAGCCTGAAGCCTGTAGAAATAAACACCGCTTGAGAATTCAGAAGCGTTAAAATCAACAGTATAACTGCCTGGGGTTTTAACCTCATTAACGAGCGTTCTTATTTCTCTGCCAAGTACATCATATATTTTCAGTGATACTAATCCCTGTTTAGGTAAATCGAAGTTAATCTTTGTTGAAGGATTGAACGGGTTTGGATAATTCTGACTTAATGAATATACCTTCGGTATTGATGTGCCGGAAGGGTTTACACCGACTGCAGTGTTGAAAAGAAAAGTTATATTCGGACGAGTAGCTGCAGTAGATGTAGCTGTCAGATTACATCCGACTCCGCCGTCAACGTGATTGTGAACGACTGTACCTGTCTGAGAGGTTCCTGCGACAGTTGTATTCGCGGACCAAGCTGAATTATCGAAACAGATCTCGATGAGCAGGTTACCAGTACCATTGTAATAATAAGGTGTAGAAAGATTGATAAACTGAAGTCCTGTGCCTGCAGGAATGTACGATGAAGAAGTATATACTTCTGTCCATCCGGTTGTAGTCCATGTTGATATAGTGGAAGCAGAGATAGTCTGCATCTTTACGGAGAATCCACTCATTGCAGGTGAACCAACAGTTAATATTGTAAATCCAATTTTATTAATGAATCCAGGTGAACCGCCTCCTGCGAGATACTCTGAAGCCTTATAGAGCATTTGTGTTCTTGAGTCTTCATAAAGCGTATAGAACGGATAGCTGGTCGATGTTGTACCTGTTCCTATGATTGACCAGTTCTGTCCGACAGTAACTTCAAATGAATCAATACATGTTATTACGCCGCCTGCCGCATAAGATTTCAGTACAAACTTAGCTAATGTTCCTATCGGCATTGTAGGCTCTGCTGATACATTGAATTGTTTCCTGAGTGAGTCATTACAAATAATTAATCCGTAATGTAAGCTATCACCGGAAATTGTAACACCTGAAGTAAGAGAGAATAATCTGGCGCATACACTTGTTGCATTCGATGAACCTCTGTTTAGTATCGGTATATTAAATTTTACGTTTTCACCAGGGTCGAATCTGCCGTTATTATTACCAGCGGAATCAACTATTGATAATGAACCCATCCTGATAATGGGTGAATGTGCTGTTATGCTGAAGTTACTTGTCCAGCTTGTAGAACTACCGGAAGCAGTTACTGTAAAGTCAATACTTCTGCCATCAGGAATGTTGCTGGCAACTGTGTATGTAAATGCATCGGTCTTTATCATTGCTGTATTTGCTGAAATATCGCCGTATGTTTCTGTTGAGTCTGTCATAGTAATGAACGGGTCGTTTTCTGTAACTTTTACGGTTACGCCTGTGGCTGTAGCCGAGCCGACGTTTTTGACTCTGAGTGCGAGTTTGTTCGTTTCGCCATAGTCCATCAAACCGTTGCCGTTTCCGAGAGGAGATGCGTCGTTGATTGCAACAGAGTCTTTAATAACATAAGGACCCGAAGGAGGGATAACCTGAACGTTAGATTCATACCTGTAAAAGTTCTGTTTTGTTACTACTACTTTTAAGAATTGCCCCGGTACCTGACTTCCAGGAATTGTGATTGAAACAGGCGAGCCTGTTCCAGCTGCTGTTCCGAGTACGCTTGTATCCTGTGTGACAGCAATGAATGAACCAGCGTTTGCAGTTACGCTGAAAGTATTAACACCGGAAAGAACAACACTCGGGTGATTAACGACAAGATTCTGAGGAACTTCGTAGTATAAGTTAAGGAATGCATCACCGTGCATATGGAAAAGTCTGTATGTTACAAGTTTATTGCTTGTGTTGTACGGCCATGACGATTGCTGCAGGAAATACTTTCCTGCTGCCATACCGAATGCCGGTTTAACGTCTCTTGAAGGTGGTGTTGAACCGTAGCCTGGCATGAAGTTCGGCCACATATTGTCGTACATTCCCCAGCAGTATGTATCATTAACGAATGAGTATGATACTTCTGCAGGGCAAACTAAACCGAGTGCGCCTGAGTTCTGATTATTGTATTTATACCTGTAAAAAACTTCGACAAAAGAACCGTTTGCAGGGCATCCCGATGGATTATGGTAAGCACCGGTTTGACAGTTAATAGAATAAATAAATGTTAAATCTGTGTTGTTTAAAGCGCTTACGTTTGATGTAGTGTAAGAAGGTTCACCCCAGCCTGTGTACATGCCGTGGTCTCTGTGCTGTAAAAGGAAAGAGCCCTGATTAATTGCATTGTTAACCATAGATGCCGTACCTCCATCCCATCCTCCAAGAGAATCCGGAGTCATAGGAATGTATTTAAGGTTACCTGCTGTTCCGAAATAGTTAACAACTGTGGCAGTGTTTGTAGCTGTTGACCAGGAAGTACCTGGTGTTCCTGCGTATATTTTATTTATTCTTGTCGGAGTCTTACCCATACTTTTAAAGAAACCGCCTAATACTTCCGAGCAAATCTGGAACCATCTTTCAGTTTGCCAGCCTAATGCAGTGATTGGCTTGCTATAAAAGTTTGGATTTGTTGGTGGATTCTTTTCATAATTAATATTCTTTGTTATAAGAGTCTGGAGTTCTGCGGAATTGTTTCCTATAATTCTTGAAAATACAATTTCCGGCATTTCATCGTTGTTGACGTCAGCATAATAGTTATCAGAAGCAAAGTCAGGATAACCTGAATCCGGCTGCAGTTTAGAAGTGATACCTGTATTTCCTGAAGGGTCAGTGCTGTAATCAGCCATTAAACAAACAGCAACAGGTTTAATAGGCCAGTTGTTGTAAGCATTTGTAACCCATGCTTTAATACCTTCAACGTTGTTGCCGCCAATCTGAGCTAATGTAAATACACCTGTCTTTATACCCTGAGCAGTTCTAAACCTCCTGAGAGTATCTGCCCATGGTGCAAAATCGGGTCCGTTTGGAATAATTATAACATATTCGTATCCGTATGCATCCATCATATTTTTGTATTGCATTGAGAAATCAATCTTCGGTAAAGATGAATAGTTTGCTATTGCATCGCTAAGGATTGGTTCCCACCATCTGTTTCTGTAAGAATCGTTTCCAAAGTGTCCGTTGCCGCCAACGAAATTAACTTCTACCTGAATATCTTTGTAAACAGTCAATTCTTTTGTTGAAGGATTGTACTGGAACGGAGTGATACCGAGCATTACAACATCGACACCGCGTATTTGCTGGCGTTCTGAAAGCATTACGGGTGATTCAGGATAGAGACCGCTTTTACCGTAAACACTGAAATCCTTGTTGTATTTCAGAGGCGTAGGGTCGTCGTCTTTCGGGATAACGGGTGCCGGTGCAATATCAACATTTTTTATCACTTCCGTTCTAACGGAAACGATTCTGTATGTCGCAACAGCGCCCTGCGGAATTGCGATGTATCTTCCTGTACCCGCAAGGTCGGGTTTACCTGCATCATTAGGAAGGAAAACACCTTCTATCTTTGCAGCTTTTAACGTTGAACCATTAACGTCAACGTCTTCCAAATAAAGTTTTGTAACGGAAAAATTTACATTGACACCTGTTGATTTCTGAGATGTTAATGTAAAACCGTTTGGTCCCCAGTTACCTGAATAGCTGATTTGCTGTGCTTCTGCTGATGCGCATAATATCAGTAACATGATAAAAAGGGAAATAAAAGAAATAAGAGGTCTGAATTTTTTCATATAATTATAAATTTAAAATTGATAAGAATTTTAATGTTCGGAGAGAGATAAATAATTTATTGTATTTAATCAGCACTTTATATTTTGTACTTAATACAAAATTATGAATAATAATTCATAAATTAAACTTATTATTGCAGAGGGGTGAAAAATAATATTTTAGTGAAAAAATAAAGTTCCTTATATTTACAAATATAGTATGATTAAAGTCGTTTAGGTTTGGAACGGATGACAGTGAATTGAAGCATTTAGAGGGTTCAGAGCATATACCTTTTAAAGAGGGATTTTTGCGAAGTTTTTAAAGCACGAAAGTATTTTGGAATTCTTTTGTCAATTAAAAAAGGCGGCTGAAGAATCAACCGCCTTATGTATATTAATATATTAATGCTTTATTTGACTAACAGCATTCTCTTTACATCAGAGAAGTCATTAGACTGAATGCGATAAAAGTAAACACCGCTTGAATATTCAGAAGCGTTGAAATCAACAGTGTAGCTGCCTGCGTTTTTAACTTCATTTACGAGTGTTCTTATTTCTCTTCCAAGTATGTCATAAATTTTAAGAGTTACTAATCCCTGTTTAGGTAAAGCGAAATTAATCTTCGTCGATGGATTAAACGGATTCGGATAATTCTGGCTTAATGAGTAAACCTTCGGCACGGATGTGCCGACTGGATTTACACCGACTGCCGTATTGATAACAAGACATACATTCGGACGATTAGATGCTGTAGATGTAGCTGTCAAATTACATCCCACTCCACCGTCAACGTGGTTGTGAACGACTGTACCCGTCTGAGCCGTCCCTGCAACCGTGGTATTCGAAGTCCATGCTGAATTATCAAAACAGATTTCGACAAGCAGATTTCCCGTACCATTATAAAAATATGGTGTAGCGAGATTGATATACTGAAGTCCTGTACCGGCAGGAATGTATGAAGAAGATGTATAAACTTCCGTCCATCCTGTTGTAGTCCATGTAGATATTGTTGAAGCAGTTGTTGTCTGCATCTTAACCGAAAAACCGCTCATTGCAGGAGCACCGACAGTTAATATGGTAAATCCAATCTTATTGATGAATCCTGCTGCACCGCCTCCTGTGATAATCTCTGAAGAGGTATAAAGCATCTGTGTCCTTGAGTCTTCATAAAGCGTATAGAACGGATAGCTTGTTGATGATGTACCCGTGCCTATACATGCAGTAGTCTGTGCAATTATTTTAAATGTTCTGAGAGTAGTGGAATCTGTATTATGAGCAAGTGAATTATCTCTTGCAAATACGCGATAGAAAATAGAGTCATTAACATTTACGTCTGAATTTGCTGAGTTAAATGTTGCACCGAAATTATTCTCTCCTGTATTAAGAAGTTTAAACATTTTAATTCCGGTTGTTGTGCTATTCTTATACCATTTCACCCAAACTGAATCGAGACCGATATTATCCGTTACAACGGCTGTAACCGTTGCAGGCCAAGTTGTTCTTGGAACATCGGCAAGAGTTGTATGTGTTATAACAGGCTTTGCCGTATCGGGCGATGCGGTAAATACGTTTAGTAAAGCAGGAGCACCAGCAGGGCTCGTTCCAACTCTTCCTGTGCTGTCAATTGCCTTGATATAATATCTGTAAACCGCAGCTGAACCGTTTCCTGGGATGGAAGCAGACCAGTTATTTCCCGTACCTTTTGTCATAACAACGCTGTCTGTAATATTTGTGTTATTTCTTGACCAGAGCAGTTTTGCAGTTGAAACTCCTGAAAGTACTGAGGTTACTTGTGAATTTATTAAATACGGACCTGCAAGGTTTTCAGTATTCTGGAGGGGTGTATGTGAAATCATTGGTCCTAAGGACTGGAATGCTGCATAAACGTCAATAACTCCTTTTCCGTAATCGTTGTTTTCAGCTCCGCCAACCGGTAGCTGAACAGCTGTATTATAAAGTGCTTCAAGAATCTGTTTACCTGTAAGATTCGGAGCTACTTCCCTTAAAAGTGCTACTGCACCTACTATATGCGGGCATGCCATGGATGTTCCTGACAATAATGAATAGCTTCCACCCGTATAAGATGAGCGGACACTTGTTCCCGGTGCGCATACTTCAGGTTTTATCAATAATGAGCCCGTACCTCCGCAAAGAGAAGGACCCCTTGAAGATGTTGAAGCAATCGGATACGGGAACGGATTGTTACCGTTTATATTACCAACACTGAAAGCATTAACAGGGTTAGTGTTTATGTTTTTTGGTTTTGTAATTGTTGATGCACCCGAACCGCTGTTTCCGCAAGAAAACACAACTGCAATACCTGCTGCCTCAAGAGCATCAAGAGTTGTTTTATAAATTCCGGAACATTCATTCGTTACATCAGGATCGTACCATGAATTACCAATGGCATCCGGCATATCGCTTGTTGTACTTGCATTACTGTCGGGGTTCATTGCCCACTGGAAGGCGGCGATAGAATTGCTTGTGTGAGGTGAAGAGCAAATTGTTCTTGCTGCAATCCATTGTGCGTTAGGAGCCACACCTACTGTATCTCCTGCTGCAGAGCGTCCGCACATGATACCCATTGTATGAGTACCGTGTCCATCGCAGTCAGCCGGAGCTGTTGTACTGCCGTTCTTATCGAACCATGCTCTCCACCAGGGCTGACCGTTATTGCCGCGCCATCTGGAAGCAAAAGCAGGATGAGTACCTTCTACTCCTGTATCAATATTCATTACGAGTCTTCCCAAACCTGTTATGCCTATCTCCCACAGTTTATTTGCTTTAATAACTTTAAGACCAATTTCAGATGCTTCTGTACCTTCCGGAGAAAAAACCGGCGGGTCAACAGGCTTGTCGTAATCGAGTAGTGCATCTAAATCTATTTCCTGAATATCAGTTCTTCTGATTAAGTCCTGTATCGTTTCTGAGTTTGCATCAACAAGAATCATGTTGCTAATCCAGAATGATTCATAGCTTCTTACTTTACCTGCCAGTTTCTTGTTTTCAAGAGCTGACAGTATCGGTCCTTGCGTTGACCGAGCTTTATCCATTAAAGCATCGATAACAGTTTTTGCACGGAATTGTGCATTTGCTTTCTGAGAATAAAGTTGTGCATCAAGAGCTTCGATATTGACCCTGTCTTTAAGTAGAATAAGAACGGGTGTGTATTCCATCGGGCTCATTGATGAAAGTTTTTGTTTCAGTCTTGTGCTGACCTCAGCAAACTGAGCATAAGTTGCAGTATAAGCAAGAAGCAGAAAGACAATTAAGAATAATTTTTTCATTACTTAATGATTAA
>JBHELA010000251.1:0-7634 GCA_041859005.1 Ignavibacteria bacterium | reverse complement strand
AATGAAAAGATACGGTTTTGCCGGTAATCTTTGGAAAAAGTTGGGTATAATAAACCCTCTGTCCGATTTTAGCATTAAGATAACCCTGATTGTAGTTACTATTGTAATTATATCCTTATTCTTACCTTCTTACAGAACTATAGATTCCGATCATGAAGTAGGTACTATCTGGTCTAATGAAGACCTTATTGCTACATTTACATTCCCTATTTATAAAAACGATGAAGTACTTGAACAGGAAAAGAAAGATGTTTCTAACAATGTAATTCCTGTCTTTATTGATACTGTGAGCGGTTATGGTGCCAAGAAGGACTCGATTAAATCTTACCTAAATACCTTAACAAATTATCTGAAAGAAAAAGCAAAGACAGATAGAGCAGATCAGGAATACCTTTTGCAGAAAAAAGCACTTTTAAACATTAATGTGGCGGACGAACAGTGGAATCAACTGATAAAATTCTACAAAGGCGAAATAAAAGACGGTACAAAAGACTATTTAGAATATATCAACACTTTGCAAAAAATTATTACTGACCTCGCAAAGAATCCAATTATAAACTTCAAACGGGAGGACTTACAATCCAATAAACTCTCAATTAAAAAACCCGATAGTAAATTACAGAAAATCGAATCCTCTGACAAAGTGATGACTGTGAGCGAAGTCAATCAGGCTTTTGATAAAAAGGCATTACAGTTAATTATTGATAATAACCTGCGGCTTATAGCAATAGAAATTGCAAGAAATCTTCTTAAGGAAAATTTATTCTTTGATGAAGAACTGACTAATCTTGAAATACATAACAGAATAGAACAAATACCGAAAACCATTGGTATTGTAAAGGAAAACGAAAGGATTATAAGCAAACATGAACCGATAACAGTTCTTTCTAAGCAGAAACTGGATTCTTATAAGAAAGTACGTCTCGAAAGGATTGGTGTCCAGGATTATTTTGCTCAGTTTATTGGTAAAATATTATCGGTAATAATATTAATCGTAATTTTAGGATTCTATCTGTTTTATTTTCGTAAAGATATTTTTGATAACAATTTAAAACTTGCACTCGTAAGTTCATTGATTGTTCTTGTTAGTTTTTTTGCATTTATGAGTATGCGGTTAAATGTGAATTCTCCTATAGAATATCTTATCTTTATTTCTGTTGCCTCAATTTTGCTGACAATTATTTTTGATTCACGTCTGGCTTTCTACGTTATTGTTATAACAACATTTCTTGTGTCTTCTATTCGAGGAGGGGATTATACAATTGCTTTTATTTCTTTCTGTGGATCAGTATTAGCAATTTATAGTGTACGTGATATTAAAAACAGGTCGCAGATTTTCAGGTCTTTCTTCTTTATTCTCGGCGGATACATAATCGCTGTACTTGCTGTTGGTCTGGATAGGTCAGAGGGATTCACTAAGATTGCAATAAATATTGCTTATATAGGAGTGAATGCAGTCATGTCGCCGGTTATTGCGTATGGATTGCTAATATTTTATGAAAGAGTGTTTAAAATAACTACAGACCTTACTCTTCTGGAACTTGCTGATTTTAATCAGCCCCTGCTTCGGGAATTATCCACAAAAGCTCCCGGAACATTCCATCACAGCGTAGTAATGGGAAATCTTGCCGAAGAAGCTGCAGCTTCAATCGGTGCAAATAGAATTCTTGCTCGAGTTGGTTGTTATTATCACGATATTGGGAAAATCGCAAAACCGGATTTCTTCGTTGAAAACCAGCTTGAAAGAAAAAATAAACATGAATCTATGAATCCAAACCTTAGTGCAAGGGTTATAATTAATCATGTTAAGGAGGGAATAGAGTTTGCTAAGAAATACAAGCTTCCTCAGGAAGTTATAAATTTCATACCAATGCATCACGGTACTACGCTTGTATCATTTTTCTACAATAAAGCCAAAAACTCTGTAAGTCCGGACAGAGAAGATGTACTGGACTATATTTACAGATACCCGGGACCTAAACCACAGACAAAAGAAACTGCAATCGCTATGCTGGCTGATACAACTGAAGCAGCAACAAAAGTTATTGAAGATCCGACTCCTAAAAAGCTTGAAGATAAAATAGATGAAATTATCAAGAAAAGATTTGTTGAAGGGGAGCTTGATGAATGTGAGTTGACCTTAAGAGACCTTACTTCGATAAAGAAAAGCTTCCTGAAAATTTTAGTTGGTATTTATCATCAAAGGATTAAATATCCTGAAGAGAAAAAGAAAGATGAGTGATCTCGAGTTTTATAGAAAACAGTTTGTTAATTACCTTAGATTAGAAAAATCCCTTTCCGAGAATACAGTCTTGAACTATCTATTTGACCTCAGAATCTTTTTACGCTTTATTGAAGAGAAGCATAATGTAAATGAGATTAAATGTGTTAATGATAAAATTATTGAAGCATACATCTACAATCTTAGAAACCTGAAAAGTAAGAAGGGCGATTATTATTCTGCTAAATCAATAAATCGTTTTATTTCTTCTTTAAAATCATTCTTTAAATATCTTTTGAATGAAAAGTATATTGAAGTAAACCCTACTGATATTATCGACACTCCAAAGATGTCAAGAAATCTGCCAGAAGTTCTCACTATTCAGGAAATTGACAAGATGTTTTGCAAAGCCCGTACCTCGGATAGATTTGAATGCAGAGATAGGGCAATAATGGAAACAATGTATGCATCAGGTCTCAGGGTAAGCGAACTTACAAGCCTAAAAATTAATGACATATACATTAATGAAGGAATTCTTCGTATTTTTGGAAAAGGTTCAAAAGAAAGGATTGTTCCGATTGGAAGCTCAGCGTTAAAATATATTGATATTTATCTTGAGAAAAGCCGTCCATATTTTAATAGACCTCATTCAGAGGATTTTGTTTTTCTTAACTTCAGGGGAAAATGTATGTCGCGTATGGCTATTTGGAATATTATTAACAAATATTCTAAGCTCGCAGGAATTAAAAAAGATATTCATCCTCATATTCTCAGGCATTCTTTTGCAACACATTTGCTTGAAGGTGGTGCCGACATCAGGATAATACAGGAAATGATGGGTCACAGCGATATATCGACAACACAGATTTATACTCATATAGACAGAGAATATCTAATTGAAGTGCATAAGACATATCATCCGCGGGGATAGCAAGATTTACTTAAATTCATATAAATAAATTACAATCTTGAAAATAGAACTGTAAATATTTAACTTACAATAACTTGGAATTTTATTTTGCAGAAAATAACAGTATTATTAAGCATCATTTATGAACATTATTGAGAAAAAATTAAGAGGAGTATTTGAAATTACATTGTCCTCCCAAAACGATGAGCGTGGATTTCTGATGAGATCTTATGATTCGAAAATATTTGAATATTTCGGGATAAAGCGGGATTGGGTTCAGGAATATCATGTGCGGAATGAAAAGAGAGGAATTATAAGAGGCCTCAGTCTGATTTTCCCTCCTTTCGATGAATGCAGATTAATAAGATGCACAAGGGGTTCCGTTTACAGCGTTTACGTTGACCTTAGAAAGAACTTCAACACTTATGGTAAATGGGATGCTGTCGATCTGAATGAACAAAGTCGAAAAATGCTTTTTCTTCCTAAAGGTTTTGCGTTTGGTTTCTGTACACAGAGTGAATTAAGTGAAGTCGTTTACAAATCTGATAATTTTTACAACAAAGATTATGACAGCGGAATAATCTGGAATGATAAAGACCTGAATATATCCTGGCCTGTTGAAAATCCTGTTTTGTCTGAAAAGGATAAAAAACTTTTGACTTTCGCTGAGTTCAGCAAAAAGTCTATGAACCCTGAAGATATTCTTCCCGTTTAATTTGTTCTATAATGAATATACCTATAGCGAAAACTGAATTCACCGAGCAGGATCTTATTAGTGTCCACAAAGTTCTCGAATCTGGATGGGTCGTGCAAGGTCCCGTAGTGAAAGAATTTGAGGATATCTGGTGTAAATTTACAGGTTCTCATTATTCCGTTGCCGTTTCAAGCTGCACAACTGCACTGCACCTTGCTTTAATTGCCGCAGATGTAAAGAGAGGCGATGAAGTTATATTGCCTTCTTTCACATGGGTTGCAACAGTGAATGCTGTTGAGTATGTAGGTGCCAAACCTGTATTTTGTGATATAGATATATCTACTTTTAATATCGATGTTTCAAAGATTAATAACCTTAAAACAGTAAATACGAAAGCAATTATTCCCGTGCACCTTTTCGGACTTGCAGCAGATATGAGCAGTGTATTGAAAATTAGTAATAAATATGGATTAAAAGTAATTGAAGATTCAGCATGCGGTTTTGGTGCATATTATAAAAATATTCATGCAGGTAATTTTGGTGATTTTGGTTGTTTTAGTTTCCATCCCAGGAAAGCTATTACGACTGGTGAAGGAGGAATGTTAACAGTAAACAAACCGGAAAGTGCTGAGTTACTGAAGAGCCTTCGTGATCATGGTTCATCAATATCAGATTTGCAACGACATGAAGGATATAAGCCGTATCTTCTGCCGGAATTTAAGCACCTCGGGTACAATTACAGAATGACAGACATACAGGCATCTCTTGGACTTTCACAGATGCAAAGAGCTGATTCGATTTGTAGCAGACGAAGAGAAATCGCCGGAATATATTCTAATTTATTAAAAGGTATAGATTGGTTAATTCTTCCTTCATATAGCAAAGATTATAAACACGGTTTCCAGTCGTATGTATGTTTGTTCAGACCTGAGAATATTAATGAAACGAATATACAAAAGATAAATAAACAGAGAAACAATTTTATGGAGTATTTATTTAATAATGGTATCTCTACTCGGCCCGGTACTCATGCGGTGCATATGCTGGAGTATTACAGAAATAAATATAAAATAGAAAAGACAGAATTGATGAATTCTTATATTGCAGATAATTGTAGTGTAACTCTTCCTTTATATCCGGGGATAAAATCTGAGGAAATTGAATTTATTACAAATAAAATAAAAGCTTACAAGGTCTAATTGAAACAATTTAATCGTTGAGGAATAATATTGTTATGAAAGTGCTAATTACCGTATTTGGCAATCCAGACAGTGTGTTGTCATTATCAAAACATTTATCTGAAAAATCCGAAGTTACTGTTTTGCTGGTTGTTGCTGGTGATAAAGTAAGGCATGGTGTTCTTAATATAGATATTCGGAATGTACCAAACGGACTGATTACTAAAAAAAGCGAGGTATTCAAATACTTGCCAGAAGAAATTATAAAATATTCAGAAGGTTCTTTCAGGTTATGGATTCTAAAAACTCCAAGCAACATTTTTATTCATAATAAAGAAGGCTTGCAGAATTATAGAATCATTAAAGAATCGTCAAAAGCAATAAATGATGAAGCATTTGATGTTGTACATTATGATGGTGCTTCTGTATTCCTTCTTTTCATGCTAAAGTATTTTAAATCTAATAAGAAAGTCTGGTCTCTGCATGACTACAAAATTCATACCGGAGATGAAAACTATTCCGGCGACCTTATGAATAAAATGTATTCAAAATTTAATATTGGTCATGTACAGCATTCTAATTTCCTAAAAAAGGAATTTATTAAGTATTTTGATGTAAGAGACGAGAATGTGGATACTGTTTACTCAGGTGTATATGATGTTTATGATTCATTCGAACCGAAAAAAATAAAACTTCCTGAAAACTACATATTGTTTTTTGGCAGGATTCAGAAATACAAAGGACTTGACGTACTTATTGATGCTTACGACAGGGTTAAATACGAACTAAAAGAACATCATCTCGTTATAGCAGGGGAAGGAAGAATTCCTGAAGAAATTCAGGGCAAGGACAAAGTAATCTGCATAAACAGGTACATAACACCTTCTGAATTGGTACAGTTAATCAAAAATTCAAAGTTTGTAATTTTACCTTACAGGGACGCCACATTTAGCGGTGTACTGATGACAGCTTACAACTTCCATAAACCTGTTATATCTTCTTCTATTGGCGGCGTACCTGAAATCGTGATAAACGGTAAAACAGGTCTGCTTTTCAGAAATGGTGATGTTGATGAGCTGGCTGACCACATTTATTATCTTTGCAATAATGAAGCGAAAATTAATGAACTGTCAGAAGGTGTTAAAGAGTTCAGTCAGACAGGCAAGATTAACTGGGATTCTGTAGTGAATAAGATGATTGAAGTTTATGAAAAGGAACACGTTTCGGAAGAAATTAATGTGATTGAGTAATTTGATATATAGTTTGGAAATAAATCCCATCATAGAGTTTAAAAACATCAGTAAGAAGTTTGGAGATTTTTTTGCCAACGAAGAAGTATCCTTTTGCATAATGCCGAATACAGTCCATTCAATAATAGGTGAGAATGGAGCAGGAAAAACAACTCTTATGAAAATCCTATTTGGAATTTATAAACAAGATTCCGGAAATGTTTTTATCAACGGTCGCGAAGCTTCATTTAAGAATCCGCTTGATGCTATTAAAAATAGCATTGGTATGGTGCATCAGCATTTCGAGCTTATCGACGATTTTACTGCATTGGAAAATATTGTTCTGGGTGATGAAGTGTCAAAATATGGATTTCTTAACCTTGATGAATCAAGACGAAATCTTTTTGACTTAATCGTTAAGTACAATCTTGGGGTTAATCTTGATAAAAAGATTAGCGATATCAGCATAAGTGAAAAGCAAAAAATTGAACTGCTGAAACTTCTTTACCGAAAATCTGATATTCTGATTTTTGATGAACCTACTGCTGTACTTTCACCGGTTGAAGTTGAAGAGTTTTTCAAGATAATTCGTAAATTTAAAGAAGAAGGTAAATCAATTATTCTGATAACTCATAAGCTGAACGAAATCAAAGAACTTGCTGACAGGGTAACTGTTCTTCGGAAAGGTAAAGTCGTTTATGAAGTCGATAGAGAAGATATTGACCTTTCTGTCTTAAGTAAAGAAATTGTAGGTGAACTTGACACTGATCTTACGGTAGATGTTAGAATTGATAGATTTAGCGATATCCCATTTCTAAAATTTGTAAATGTTATATATAAGAAAGATAATATTGCTGTTCTTAATGAGCTCAATCTTCAAGTTCACGGCGGAGAGATTTATTCAGTTTGCGGAGTTGAGGGCAATGGACAAAGCGAAATTGTTGATTTAGTCGTTGGAATTGTTCAAAAAACGAATGGTACAATCTCTTTAGAACATGAAGGGATTTCACTCGTACCTGATGACAGAATTGAGAAAGGTATGATAAAAGAGTTTAATATCGGAGAAAATGTTATTTTGAGGAATGGGAGAAATTTTATAATATCCTCGGATATGATTAACGAATCTTCAAAATCAATTGTTGAGAAATATGACATAAGGATACCGTCTTTAGCTGCGCCTCTCGAGTCTTTATCAGGTGGAAATCAGCAGAAAGTTATCTTTGGCAGGGAAGTTGAACTTAACAGCAATACAATGGTGTTTGTCCATCCTACCCGCGGTGTTGATATCAATGCAACGGCATATATACATAAGATCATTCTCGAACAGAAAAATAAAGGCAAAGCTATTCTCTTAATAACTTCTGACCTTGATGAAGCATTTCATCTTTCTGATAAAATTGGA
>JBHELA010000147.1:0-3213 GCA_041859005.1 Ignavibacteria bacterium | reverse complement strand
ATTATGAAGCTGAAGATGGTCGAATTCGACTGTCAGATTCAAGTCGCTCATTTCATCAAGTTCTTTGAATACTCCCCTTGTTCGCAAGTCACTGCCAAAGTAACAGCAGACAATCTTTTTATTCCGTCTTTTCAATTCCTTGGCAAAACGCAAATCACGAAAGAAATCCATACCACCGTCAAAATGATAAACATCGAAGTCATAGAGTTTATGTTTATCAATAAGCGCTGTAATCTTTGAGCGATTTTTAAAATCTCTTAATTTAAAGAATGTGCTTTCGAGGAAATTCTTAGGTTCGTAATATTTAAGGCTCGTTATTTTAGAGTCGCGCCAGAGTTTAGCAGTTTTATTCACAGGAAGCTTGAAGTTAAGCGATATATCTTCTTCGAAGTCGAGAGTATTTTCAAACATTGTAACGAGACGCGTTGTATGTCCTGCCTGAGCCTGCATCTGCATGAATCCGAACGGCATACCGGCAAAATTCAGAGGAGCAATATGTAAAATCTTCTTACTCAAGATTAAGAAGCCGTGAGATATTACCCGAGAAAATCAATTCTTTTTCTTCGTTTGACACATCAAGACTTTCAACAATCGGGATATACATTTTAGGCAAACCAAGATTATAATCACTCCCGAATATTACTTTATCAGCCCCTACAGTCTGAACAACCTGATTGACAAAATAGAATTCACGAACAGATTCAGTGCCAAGATATATGTTTTCAGCGCCGCTATCTTTAACACTTTTAGCACAGCCAGTGCATAATGATGGTTGGTCGCCACCAAGATGTGCAAGAATAACATTCAGGTCAGGTCTTTGTTTCGCAAGCTCAATGGGAAAGTCATAGCTTGCAACTTCTTTCCATCTGCCGCAATGAACAATAACGGGAACCTTCATATCGACTGCTATATCGAAGTACTTTCGGTATGATGCATCGAGGACATTCTTTCTCTGGAATGACGGATGAATTTTAAAACATTTTACATTAGTGCTGTTTTTGTCTATAAAAGTATCAAGATTTTTATCATCAGGATTTATCCAGCAGGCAAAATGAAAAGTAAATTCCTTTTGAATTAAGATATCATTCAAAAGTTTTTCATTTTCGAAAGTATCGCAGGGCAATGCGACTGCTGAAGATACACCAGATTCTTTCATCAATTTAGCAGCCTGTTCAACCGTTGATTCATAGTTGAGAAAAACCTCACTCCATCTTCCTATATGTACGTGTCCGTCAATTATTTTCATTTGAAAACATCTCCTATTTTAAAAGTATTTGCTGTATCCATTTTCTCATTAATTTCGTTTCTTATATCATAGACCATAAGCAGACCGTTACCGGTATTTACGACAACAAAGTCACTGTTAACATCTATGATAGAGCCATGTCCCTCATTATCTTTAGGAGAGAATACCGGTTTGGCTTTATTGAAAAGATAACGAATGTTATTAAGGGTTGAAAAGGCGCACGGATACGGCGATGACATAGCCCTGATTTTATTGAAAATATTCTTATTACTTAATGACCAGTCAATCTTTCTTTCTTCATCAGACAGTTTCTGCCAAGGGGAATACTTCTTTGAAGAATCCTGTTCTTTAAACAAATCTGTCTTACCCATGCGAAGAAGTTCGATTCCTTCTCTTACCAATAAGGCGCTGTGTATTGAGCATTTATAGTATAATGAATTTACGTCGTCATCATCTTCGATGATTATTTCCTTTTCAAGCAGAACAGGACCAGAGTCAACACCTGAATCTATTTTATGTAATGTGATAAACTGCGAGTCATTTCCATCCATAATAGTTCTTGAAATAGGTGCTCGTCCCCTGTATTCAGGAAGTTTGCCGCAATGCAGGTTCAGGATACCATACTTTGTTGCGCTGAAAATATCCTGTTTGATTATTTCCATGAATCCTACTGAAATACCGAATTCAACTTTTAAAATATCATCTTTTAATTCTGATATTCTATCAGTATTAATGAGCTTAACAGTATTAGTTTTACAAATATCCTCAATCTTATCGTAAAACTTTTCTTTATAATCATTGTACAAGTATGATTTATGAGTGATTACAAATTCAGGTTTCTCATTCATGCTGATAAGATCAGTAAGAGTTCTGAGACTCATATCGCCGAACGCAAGATAAAAGAATTTCATTTGCTAAAGTATTTTTTATACCATTTAAAAGTTCTGACTATACCTTCATTAAGGTCAATCTTTGGTTTATAGCCAAGCAGGTGCTCAGCTTTTTCTATTGTAGGGATTCGGAGCTCAACGTCAACATAATTCTTCGGAATATATTTAATCTTTGATTTAGTATCACAAAGCTGTACTATCTTTTCTGCAAGAGAAGTAATCGTAACAGTACCTTTAGGGTTTCCGATATTGAAAATCTCACCGATTGCATTCTTCTTGGTTAATGCAAGCATAATACCTTCTATCATATCGTCAATATAGCACCATGAACGAATCTGGTCGCCTTCGCCGTGTATTTCAATATTTTTGTTTAGTACTGCATTCTTGATGAAAATTTGAATCGCACCCTCCCCTATCTGTCCGGGTCCGTAAATATTAAAGGGACGGATAGATAATGCGGGATAGCCTCTTGTTTTATAGTAGCTGTATATGAGATGCTCTCCCGAGACTTTACTAATTGAATATGTCCAGCGTCCTTCACCGACGGGAGCAACGTTAGTATTTGATTTTTCAGGAGACTTATATGAATAGGCACCAAGTACTTCACTGGTAGAAAAATTAAGAACTCGTTCGAGCTTGCTGCTATACTTTTCTATTGCTCTGACAAAATTGAAAGTACCGAGAATGTTTACTTCCATAGTCTTGACAGGATTATGAATGACAGTATCAACACCGGCAACTGCTGCAAGATGCACTGCAATTTGAGGCTTAAAGTCTTCTGATGCTTTCTTTAAAGGTTCAAAATCGCAGATATCTCCTTTTATAAGTTTGACATTCTTTTTGTTAATGCTTTTATACTTCAACGAATCACGGATGAACATATCGTATATGAGCAATTCATTATCGTTGCTTAATATTTCGGCAAGCTTGCTGCCGATAAATCCACCGCCGCCTGTGAGTAAAATTCTTTTATTCTTAATAATCATTTGTTATAGTTTAAAATTTAAGAGTATAGCTTTTCCTTAAAAATCCATCTGCCCGAAACTTCTTTTTAAAATCAAATAAGCCCTGAAGCAG
>JBHELA010000474.1:0-3502 GCA_041859005.1 Ignavibacteria bacterium | reverse complement strand
GGGACTTAGAAATTAGGAAATATACTTTTGCTATTGATATTCAGTCCCTAACGGTACAAAAGAGGACATGTTTTCTTTTACAACAGAATCGTTTGACGAGAATATAGTTTTGGAGCTTTAAAATATAAATAAAAAGCCCGGTGCTTTTCAGCATCGGGCTTTTAAATTCCTGTTTATGCAGGAAAGATAATTATAGATTTATTTGATTAACGACATTTTTTTAACGTCGGTGAAACCGTTTACTGATACTTTGTAGAAATACATGCCGCTTGATAAACTGCTGCCATTGAAATCTACTTTATAGGTACCGGCGTTTTTGACTTCATTGACTAAAGTTGATACTTCTCTGCCAAGGACGTCATAAATTTTAAGTGTTACAAGTCCTGATTTCGGAATTGTGAAATTAATTTTTGTTACAGGGTTGAACGGATTAGGATAATTCTGTGATAAGGAATATTTATCAGGAACGTTTGAAACGACAGGAGTAACTGATGTAATCAATCCGAGGTCAACATTCCAAGTAGCAGCAATTTCAGTTGCATCTAATCCTCTTTTGTAGAATCTGAATTCATCCATCGAGCCATCTATACCAGCAGAAGTTCCATAACCTCCGACAGAGAAACCGGTACCTGCGGCAAAATTCAATGGAGCTGCCTGAACGACAGTATTATCCAGAACACCATTTTTATAAACTTTGATGCTTGTTGTTGCAGAATCATAAACGATATGCACTACATTTGGTCCGGGGAAAATATTATTAATAGGAACGTCTGTGACACCCGTACCTCTGAGAAGCGCACCGCTTACAGGTGCAACACCACCGACAAAGCAACGGAATGAATGTCCGGCGTCTCCGAACAAATATCTTGTTGAAGCAGGTGTAACAAGATTACTGAGCCACATACTAATAGTGAAACTACCCGTACCTGTATTTAAATTATAACCGGTCATAATTTTAGCGTTTGCAATAGCTGTACCAAATAAACAACTATCAAACTGACCGCCCGAATTCAATGTTAAAGTTGTGAGCGGAGCAGGATTTGTACCGGCACCCGGTATTGCAAAGTTTGGTGTCGTGGTAGGCGATGGATTATTTTCGAATCTATAATAGATTAAGTCAGGAAGCGTAATAGTCGATGATACGACATCAAAGCCGACATTCGGAATACCTGTACTTACTCCCGAATAAACGAAAGGACATCCTCCTACACTGTAGAACCTTCTGTTACCCGGCGATGGAGTAAACTGAATACTGTAACCCCCTGGTTGTGTTCCGGAACATTGTTCCATTTGAATTGCAAGACTTTTAGTTGGATCGAAAGCAAACGGATGGTCTAATGTAAACATCAGCCAGGTTCCACCGGCTGCAGTTAAGTCAACATTTGTTCTTTTGTAAACAGTGTCCCAGCCGTCAGTTATAAATGAGCCTGCAACCAAAAGAGAATCTGTGGTCTGCTTCAACATAATCTTAAATTCTGTGTATGTTGAAGTTAAAGGATACGTAGCAGGAACAAAGAAATATAATTTTGTAATGTTTCCTGCTGTAGCAGGGGTTGGCTGCGTAAAATTTCCAACGGGTACTAACCATTGTGCCATTTTTCCGCCTGCTATATTCAAAGGAAATGAATTGGCAGAAGTACCATTGTTGTAATTATAGAACTGTGGTGTTTGTGCGTATAAATAACCGCTAATAGTGAGCATTACAATAATAAGTAAGCTCAATTTTTTAAAATGTTGTAATGTCTTCATAGATAATTAAATTTAAATTATAGAAAAGGGAACTCAATTTCTTTATAAAATTTAAATTATCTTATACCTATTCCGCTTTTTACAAGTATAAACGATTGTGTTTGTTTTATTCCGATTATTCTTCCTAATGCTATCGTTACAAATATATGGAAATCTAACAAACTTTTCAAATGTATAATATTAACTTCGGCTATTTTTTTAAATTTACTAAATATTCTATTTTCAAATATTTTTATTCGCATACTAAATAATTAGAACAAAAAAGCCCGGTGCTTTGCAGCATCGGGCTTTGAAATTCCTGCTTTCACAGGAGTAACAATTATAGATTTATTTGATTAACATCATTTTCTTTACTTCGCTGAAGCCGTTTACTGATACTTTGTAGAAGTACATTCCGCTTGTAAGATTGCTTGCGTTGAAATCTACTGAGTAGCTTCCTGCGTTCTTGACTTCATTGACCAATGTTGATACTTCTTTACCGAGAATGTCATAGACTTTCATCGTTACGAGACCTGATTTCGGAAGTGCAAAGTTAATCTTTGTTGTCGGGTTGAACGGATTCGGGAAGTTCTGGCTAACTGAGTATGAAGAAGGAATTTCGCTTCCGACTACTGTAATACCCGTGATAGGTGTACCGTATCTTGAAATCTTTCCATTGCTTCTGACTGCCCAGACTGTGTTACCGGTTCTTGCTTTAATGATATGACGATATAATCCATCAGGAGCAGTATAAGCTGTTGACCAAGCTGATCCATTGTTTGATGAATAATATATTGCTGTACTCTGAGGTGCTACCCACCATTCATTTCCACCGCCTGTGATACCTGCAACGGATGTTGCTAAAGGTGATGTTAAAGCTGCCCAGTTTGTTCCGCCGTTTGTAGTTACGTTAAGAGCTGTGTAAGCTGCAAGACCGACTGTTGCACTATTGAACCATACTGCATACTGGTTTGTGAATGTGGTTGTCTGCTGTGACCAGTTTGCACCCATGTTAGATGAATACATTAAATAGTTTGCATTTGTACCCATCCATACGTTGTTACCGAGTATCATAAGAGCATTATTCCAACCTGCTGCAGTTGACGGTACTGTTGCCCAAGTTGCCCAGTTGTTGCCGCCGTTTGTTGATTTTAATAATGTCCAGTTGCCACCTACCGGGTCTCCGACCTGATATGCTGTGTTTACATCTGTCATCCAAAGAGCATTACCAAAACCACCGGTCTGTAAGTTAACCTGAGTCCAGTTTGTTCCGCCGTTAGATGTTTTATATATGTAATTGCCGTCTGCGGGTGATGCTGTTGCTAATGCTATATTTGCATCCCATGCAAAAATATTATAAAGTAATGCGGTTATCGGTAAGTTTCCGCTTGCATTTGACCATGTTGCGCCTTTGTTTGTTGTTTTTATTACTTTTCCTGAGGCACCACAAGCCCATGCTACGTTGTCATCAACAGCTGATACTGAGTACAATTCTGTTGTGACAGGTGTTGTCTGCTCAGTCCATGTTGATGGCTGAGGAGGAGCTGAACTTCTTTCGATAGTTAAAGCATCGATACCCATGTAATCTGAGTTGTTACCTGATGGACCGCCACCGGCTACATTGTATCTGATGGCAAATCTACCGTTAACGCTTGCTGTTGGAGCCCTGAATCCGAATTTTGTCCAGGTATTTGAACCTACCGGAGGATTCGGAAGTTTGATTCTTCTAAGTTCAGTCCATGTACCGCCGACTGTTGAGTCTGAGACTGAGTAC
>JBHELA010000380.1:0-2614 GCA_041859005.1 Ignavibacteria bacterium | reverse complement strand
CAATTTCATTTCCACCTTCAAAATACTGGTTCTCGGTTGAATATGAGAATGGATGAATTTTAGCGTAACTTGCTGTTATTTCTCCGTTTTTGTCAATAAACACTAAGTGATTTCTTGATTTCGGTGATGATTTTGACGCTAATCCGAAAATTATACCTATTGATTCTTGAGAAGCTTGATTTCTAAACCATTTTATTGTTTCGGAATTTTCTAAATCTTCAGCTGTGATTTCTGTGTTCATTGAAAATCCGGTTAGGGTCATTTCCGGAAATACTACTATTTCCGAATGATTTAGGGATGCATCCCGGATGAAATCTTTGCACCTGATTTTATTTGATTCTTTATCTTCCCAAACCTGATTAAGCGAAACTAATGCTATTTTCATCAATTATACTTTCTGAATACAGGTTTAATTGGCGGTCCGACAAGATAATTTTCAATTCCCTCGCTAAGTGCTTTTTTTATTATCCTTAGGGATTTTTCAACTGCATGAAATGTATGTTTCAACTCTTCTTTTCCATGTGCAAAAGAAACTGCAATCCAGGGCATCAATACTCCGTTCTTTAACATCTCCTGTAAAAATAGCGTCCTGAAAGGCAATGAGATAAGCCCTTCCTGATCTTTTGTTACAAAATTCATGCATACGTAATTGCCGTCCATGTAAATATTATTTTGTAATCCAAGTGACTCACTTATCTTATTAAAGCCTTCAAACAATTCTGAACCGTATTGCCAGAAATGATCTGTCACATTAAATTCTTTGTACATTCTGATTGTTTCTAACATTGCTCCGAGAGCAGGCATTTCAGCTCCGTATGTAGTAGAGACTAGGAAAGTTCTTTCCATCCCTTGTTCTTTTATTCCGCCAATATTCATATACTCTTTTTTTCCCACTAATGCAGTAACAGCATAACCATTGGCTGTTCCTTTGCCAAAAGTTGCTAGATCAGGAATAATTCCAAAATAATTCTGGGCACCCTGTAAATCCCATCTGAATCCGGTTATCATTTCGTCTAATATGAATAATGCTCCATTTTTATGACATAATTCTTTAACTTTGTGTAGAAAGTTTCTTTTAATGTTGCTGCAGCCTGCACATGATTTTCCGACTGTTTTCACTTTTGTGCATTCAGGTGGACAAGGATCTACAGTAGTTGCAGGTTCGAGCATTACTCCCGCTATTTCCCCTGGGTGTTTTTCAAATAGTACATTAAGTGAATCCAAATCATTATAATCAAAAAGAAGAGTGGTTGAATAATGCTCTTCAGGTATTCCCTTCTTTATTGGAGTTATTCCTATAAACCAGTCATCAAATGAAAAAAACGGGTGCTGTCTTGGAATACAGATATACTTCCTGCCGGTATATGACCTGGCTATTTTTGCAGCGGCAGTAGTTACATTCGATCCGTTCTTCGCAAATTTAACCATCTCTGCGCATGGAATTAAGTCAATTAGAGTCTCTGCTGCTTCTAATTCGATCATGCTTGGCCTTGTCAGATTCACTCCTTTTTCCATTTGTTTGAATGCTGCTGCATTTATTCTCGGATTGGCATATCCTACCGTTACAGCCCTAAGTGACATTCCGTAATCAAGGTATTTATTTCCAGCAGGGTCCCATATATAACACCCATCTCCTCTTTCAAGTATTTGCGGTGCATTTATGGGATATTGATCATCACCTCTCGAATATGTATGTGCACCTCCGGGAATTGCATTGTTTAATCTTTCACTCCAGCTTAAATTTTTCTTATCCATTTTGTTGGTTGCTTATTTTTTCTAATTCGTAAAGAGTTTGCAAGACACTATAATCATTTTTTAAAGAATTCGGAAATTTACTGGAATCATTTGACATTATTGCTTCAATAAAATCTTTTACTTCATTTATATATGGCTCTTCAGGATTAATATATCCTTCTTCTATTGTTCCGCCCGATAAATTTATTGTATTCCATTCTGAATTTTCTGTGTTTGTATATCTTATCCAGTTATTTTCGAAACTCCACTCTAATATTCCTTGCGTACCTATAGCTCTGAATTCTCTGATAGCTTTTGGTCTGGATATAACATCAACAGTCAAATTGCACATTAATTTTCCGTACCTGATAATACAACAATATATATCATCTATTTCTGCGTCCATATTAGTCAATTTATCTTTTACGCACGCTATAGGCTCGGGATTGCCCAGTATTTTATTCAGCCAGGTTAATTCAAAAGGTACTATTTCTCTGCAAGCACCAGTCTCTCTTTTGGAAACATAATATTCCTTAATATCTTCCCAAGGATGCCAGTCTGGTAAATACTGACCAGAATGGTAGTTAATATAAAGCACTTCCCCTATTATTTTATTTTTCAAAATTTCATTTATTTTCTTTGGACCAGGAAAGTAAGACATTGTGCAGGATGGTGCAAAAATTAGCCTATTATCTGAATTTTTAACTGACAATTTCATTATTTTCTCTGCTTCAGTTACTGAAGCCTCAATAAAACAATGTATGTTTCTTTCGTAAGCATAATATGCATATTCCATGTGTTTATCAGGATTGACTGATATTAAAAATGCATCTGGTTTGAAAAGATTAACTGTTTCATCGAAAGAATCAAATGTTTTGAT
>JBHELA010000293.1:0-5174 GCA_041859005.1 Ignavibacteria bacterium | reverse complement strand
AAAATACTGATAATGTGAAAGAAAATACTGATAATGTGAAAGAAAATACTGATAATGTGAAAGAAAATACTGATAATGTGAAAGAAAATACTGATAATGTGAAAGAAAATACTGATAATGTGAAAGAAAATACTGGAAATGGAAATGAAATCTTGTAGAATAGAAATGAAATCTTGCAGAATGGAAATGAAATCTTGCAGAATGGAGAAAAAATCTTGTGGAATGGGATAAAAACTTGCAAAATGGAAATAAAATCTTGCAGAATGGAAAGATTTTTGCTGGATCAGCAAACTGTGAAGATCAGTCATTAACCTGTGAGTATTTTCGAGAACTGTTCACTGATTACGGATCACTAAATTAATGATCTCTGCTACCTGATTCCTGCTCCTTGATTACTGGCCACTGATAACTGATAGCTGCCCTCAGTATGTTAAGAAATTGTGAAATCGTTTCTTTATGACTTACTTCTTTTGTTTGTTGTTTGTATTTTGAATGGACGGTCAAAAACTGTACAAGACTTAATGATATCAGTAATTATCGTCTTATGGATTTCCCATGATTACATTTTCGTTTAAACTAATTACTAATAAACTATTCCGCTACAACGGACGCAAAAAACGCGCAATTATTAACAAACAACTATTTTAAAATTTATATATAACTATTATGAAAAAAATTCTTTTTACTTTGATTCTTTGTGTTTTGTTGTCCAATTTCGGTTTTGGACAATCAGCAGTTGTAACTCTAAGGCCATCTTATATTGACATTTCGGCAGCAACTTCTGAAAGTGCTGTCTTAATGACTGTTAGCAGTTATGGATCAGATCTTGCCAAGCATAGATTGTATAATGGTTCTAACCAATATAACTGTTGGAATTCAGCCACAAATACATATATTTCGTCATCTACATATGCAGATGGTCCTTTAGTACCTGGAACCCCCTCAACTTCATCAACTTGGTGGATTTTATTTCAAAGGGGTAATAATAATTCAACTGCTGCCTCGTACAGAGATAGATTAAGTCCTTACACTACAAATTATAGAACGATTGCTCTTACAGCTGCAACATCAATTACTTCTCCATTTAATTTAACCGGTGCAGTAACGGCTTCAGGAGGTTATGATTTAACTGTTAAGTATGTTATACTTGGTTTTGATGCAACTTCCGGAGGTAACTTATTATGTGCAACATCATCAGCATTAACAACCGGGGATTTTACTCTCGTTTGCGATGGAACAACAACGATAAAACGTGTAGAAATCAGAACAACATCAAACACCATTTTAACATCTACTACGAATGAGGCAGGATGGAATTCAAATACTGACCTCAATGATATCCCTTTACCCGTAAATTTACAATCATTTAATTCAAATATTTCGGGCAATAATGTAAAATTGCTTTGGAAAACTGTTGAAGAAATAAATAACAGCGGATTCGATGTGGAAAGAGCAGAAGTTAGAAGTCAGAATTTAGAATTTAGTAAAATTGGGTTTGTGGAAGGAAAAGGAACAAAGAATACATCTACAAGCTATTCGTTTGAAGATAAGAATCTTCAGTCGGGGAAATATAAGTACAGACTGAAACAGATAGATTACAACGGTAACTACGAATATTTTGAATTGAACGGTGAAGTTGAAGTCGGCGTTCCGAATAAATTTGATATGAGCCAGAACTATCCGAATCCGTTTAATCCTGTGACGAAGATAAATTTTGATTTGCCTGAAAACGGACTTGTGAATATCAGATTGTATGATATGCTCGGAAGGGAAGTTGCCGTAATAGTGAATGAAGTCCGCAGCGCAGGATATCACACTGTGCAGTTTGATGCTTCAAAGCTTTCAAGCGGAGTCTATTTCTATAAGATGAACGCAGGGAAGTTTAGCGGAGTGAAGAAAATGTCAATCATAAAATAGTTGTCAGTTGATCCGCCCAACAAGATGGCGGGCGCAAAGAGCGCGTAGTTGTCAGTTGATAGAGAAAAGATTTTCAACACTAATGTCCGCCACGGCGGACAAAGTGCGCACACTAGATCACTAAGAAAAGCATGTTTTATTGTTTTATAGACAGAGAAAAGATTTGACCAGTACTAAGGTCACTAAGAACAGAGAGTATTTAAGATATAAGGATAGTTTTTAAGACATTGATAATTAAATCCGTGCGGTCAAGAACTGCACGGATTTTTTAATTCCCTGTCTTTCTGTTCTCCCTGCTTTCCCAGTCTTTCCTGCCTTTCCTGCACTTCCTGTTTTTTCTGCCCTTCCTGTTCTAACTGTTCCCTATTCCTTGTTGCCTTTATACTGCTCTTCCTGCCCTTCCTGTTCTTCCTGTACTTCCTTACCGTATAAAATAAAAGGAGAATAAAAATAACAATTGACAATTAAAAGATTATTGTTTACTTTTCATTAGTTTATGATTTCGTAAAGAATTTATCGTAAATTAATTATATCAGTTAACTCCGCTTATTTCATCTTAACTCTGCAGAAAAATTCTTTACCGGAATATCTATAATATCAGTAATACAACAAAAATACGATAGAGATTAATTCAAAGTATAATTTCATTATAAGATTTCATATATAGTATAAGAAGTATAAATAAGGAAATTTCTAATAAAGCAATTTTTCTTTAAAATAAAATTATAAACTATGAAAAACTTATTCAAATTTATTATCGTATCGGTATTATTACTGATAAATAGTGGATTGGGATTTAGTCAATCTACAGGAGATTATCAAACAAATGGTGATGTCACTTTTGCGGCAGCTGCAAATTGGCAAATCTATGATGCCGGCAGCGGATGGCAAGCTGCTTCCAGTGCCCCTTCTTCATCTGACGGTGTTATTACAATTCGTAATGGTCATACAGCAACAGTTACTGCTGTTAAATCAATTGATCAAACTATAATAGCTTCCGGCGGATTTTTAGTTATTAATTCGGGAATAACATTAACTATTGCAAACGGAGCGGGAACAGATTGCGATGTATCCGGAAGAATTACTAATTCCGGTTCTATCTCATTGACAGGAACTTTGGTATTTAATAATGGGGGTATTTACAGGCACAGTTTTACAACAACTGGCGGAACCATACCAACATCTACTTGGAATACGGGTTCCACATGTGAAATAATCAGCTATACATCAAATTCGAATATGCCTGCGGGGTTAGGACAAAGCTTCTATAATTTTAAGTGGAATTGCCCTGCTCAAACAGGTAACATTAGTGCAGGGGGTAATTTAACAACAGTAAATGGGGATTTAACTATAGAGGCGACAAATTCAGGTCAATTCAGAATAGCAGGAAATACAAGTCCGACATTAGCTATTGGCGGGAATTTAGTAATCAATAATGGAACATTTAACATGAGCAGCGGTTCCGGTAATCCTATAATAAATCTATCCGGGAATTTTTCCATGAGTGGAGGTACTTTAACAGAATCAGGAACAGGTTCAGGAATAATTCGTTTTAATAAATCAGGTATTCAAACATTCACTAAAACTGCAGGTACTATTAGTTTTACAATTTATTTTGCTGTCTTATCCGGGTCAATTCTTGATATGGGTGGGAATGTGCTAGATAATTCATCAGGCTTTTTCAATCTTAATAGCGGTGCAACTTTAAAAACCACTCATGCTGATGGAATTGATGATAATGGATTTTCAGGATGTATTCGTGGAATACCAACTTATTCAACAGGGGCGACATATGTTTATTACATGAATGGGGCTCAAAATACAGGTGACGGACTTCCACAGAGTTCATTTACGGGATTAACGGTCGGTTCAACAGACAATGCAACTAATCTGACTATTAATAATGCTACTTCTACAGCAATAATTGGAGGTACGTTGACACTGATAAGTAATAGTACGAATAATAGCACAATAGCATCGGGAACAATTCAATTTGGTCTTGCATCCGGTACTTTGAAATATCAGGGAGCTTCATCTCAAACGACTACTAATGCAGAATTCCCTTCATCAAATGGTCCTTATTCATTAACAATTGATAATGCGAATGGGGTTACTTTACATTCAAGCAAATCAATTGATGGAGTTTTAACATTAACTTCAGGGAAATTAACGACAGGTTCAAATACATTGACTCTGGGTACAAGTACTTCGTCATTAGGATTTTTATTACCTGCAACTCCGACATCATCATCATATATAGTCGGTAATTTTGAAAGATGGATTGCAGCTTCAACAGTATCGGATGTTTATTTTCCTGTGGGAACGGCAGCACATTATTTACCCGCAATAATATCATATACTGTTGCACCATCACCCGGTGGGAAACTGAAAGTAACAGGTCATGACGATGACCCCCTTGCAAATAATATAGAAAATTTATCTGATGGCGGATACACTATTGACAGATATTCGAATAAAGCGTGGTGGCAGTTTACAGCGACGACATTAGCCGGAGGAACTTATAGTTTAAATCTCCAGGGCGATGGAATTACAGGAACAGATCTAGCAAATTTCACAAAATTAAGATTATTAAAAAGAGACAACGGCAGTCAAACATGGGCATTAAGCGGAACACACGTTGATGCAACTGGTTCTAATACAAACCCATTAATAAAAAGAACGGGACTTACGGGATTCAGCGAGTTTGGTATTGGGGGTTACAGTGCTGACGGAAATACTTTAGGTGATAAACCGCTGCCGGTTATTTTATCTTCACTAAGTTCTTCTGTTATTAATCGAAATGTAAGAATTGACTGGACTACTTCAACCGAAACGAATAATTCGGGATTTGAGGTAGAAAGAGCAGAAGTTAGAAGTCAGAATATAGAATTTAGAAAGATTGGATTTATCAATGGACACGGGACTTCAAATACACCGACTAATTATTCGTATGAAGATAAGAATCTTCAGTCGGGGAAATACAAGTACAGACTGAAACAGATTGACCATAACGGTAACTATGAATACTTTGAGCTGAACGGCGAAGTTGAGATTGGCGTACCGAATAAGTTTGACCTCTAGCAGAATTATCCAAATCCGTTTAATCCCGTGACGAAGATTAATTTTGATTTACCTGAAAACGGACTAGTGAATATCAGATTGTATGACATGCTCGGTAGGGAAGTTGCTGTAATAGTCAATGAAGTCCGCAGCGCAGGATATCACACTGTGCAGTTTGATGCTTCAAAGCTTTCAAG
>JBHELA010000283.1:0-13186 GCA_041859005.1 Ignavibacteria bacterium | reverse complement strand
TAATAAATAAATATGTCGTCCCGATGGGACTTTAAAAACATAGAAATCAATAGCTATAAATATTTAGTCCTTACGGGACTTTATAAGTTTAAAACATTTTAAGATTGCGAAGCAAGCAGCGGGGAATTTACCCTGAGTGACTAAAGTAAGAAAAACAACATTTAACAAATAAACATAGAATCATGTCAGAAACATTAACAACCGCTCAGCAGAAGATGGTCTCGATTTTTGAACAGCACATGAATGCCGAATTAAACGGCGACCTTGACATTACAATGGCAACTATGTCAGACGACCCGCACCTTAATCATGTACCTGTAATGGCAGGAGGAACGGGCAAAGAAGGAGTCCGCAATTTCTACAGCAATCATTTAGTCGGGAAATTCTTTCCTCCTGATGTTAAAATTATAAAAGTATCCAGCACAATAGGCGAGACTCAAATTGTAGATGAGATGGTGATTAGTTTTACGCACACGGTATCGATTGACTGGCTGCTTCCCGGTGTTCCGCCTACAGGTAAGCCCGTTGAAATCGCTGTTGTAGCGATTGTCGGGTTTAAAGATGATAAGATTATGCATGAGCATATTTACTGGGATCAGGCGAGTGTGCTGGTACAGGTAGGATTACTCGACCCTGCGGGTTTACCCGTAAACGGAGTTGAAAGTGCACGAAAAGTATTGAATCCAAAACTACCCTCACGAATTATAAAATAATATTAACATTAAAATCATAACAAACATGATAAAATCAAGAATTATTCCGGGAATAATCTTAATATCAATAATGATTATTTCATCCTGCGGCAATAAGAAAGCAGATGAGCTGAACAATTCGAGTCCAGAATCCTCAGAAAAGAATAAGCAAAAAATGAAGCAGGAACTTCTTGCGGCTAACGATTCATTTTATGCGGCATTAAATGCAATGTTTATCGGTAATTTAGAACCGATGAATGCTTTGTGGCAGCAGACAAAAGATGTAACCGATATGGGACCTTTCGGCGACCGTCTCACAGGCTGGGATGCTGTCGGGGCGGAGTTTAAGAAAGAAGCAGGAATGAAGCTTGGGGGTAAAATTACATGCAAGGATGTGCACAGTTACGCGGGAACGGACATGGGTTACGTTGTATGTGTGGAAGAAGGCGAGAATATGAGTGCTGACGGAAAACCTGTTGTGGTAAGGTTCAGAGCAACAAACATATTCCAACTGGAAAACGGACAATGGAAAATGGTTCATCATCATACGGACCTTTCTCCCCCGCTGGAAAAAGCTACGAATGATACTAAAAAGAAATAGAGTTGTACAGCCCTTTAAAGATTTATTACAGGGTTTTTAATGAAGAGTTTCTTGAAGGGGGATGTACACATTATCCCGGGAAGCACTTCAAATCCAGGCAATTGCCGGAATTCTGTGGGGAAATAATAAAAGGCAGTTAGGAGAAAGTAAGAGAAAGATATAAGATACTAAAACGACTACATATTAAAAATAACAGTTTTATTCAGAATACTCCTTATTTTGATTTAAAAGGAAAAGAGACGAAGAAAGTTGTTCCTTTATCAACTTCAGATTCGAACCAAATTTTCCCGTTGTTCATTTCAACAAGGTCTTTGCAAAGTATAAGTCCGAGACCAGTGCTTTCTTCTCCAGACGTCCCCTTTCGTGAAACGGATTCCGACAGTTTAAATATTTTAGTCTGTAAGGATTGGGACATCCCGATTCCCGAATCTTTTATAGATATTACTACTTCATCATCTTTTAAAAAAGATGAAACATGAATGCTTCCGCCTGTGTATGTAAACTTAATTGCATTACTTATTAAGTTTCTTAACACAGTATCAAGCATATCCACGTCATAAACGAATCCCAGATTCCTTGGTATATCAATTACAGTTTGAATTTTTTTCTCTTCGATATTATTTCTTAAATAATAGAATGCTTTTTCGACACAGTTGAAAAAATTGTTGTATGAAGGTCTGAACTTAACGTTACCCATTTGCAGTCTTGCCCATTCGAGTAAATTCTTTAGGAGTTTGTGCAATTGATTTGCAGAAGAATTCATCATATCCATAAAGTTCTTCAGCTCATCAGGGGTAAACTTATCCATCTTATCACGCACCATTGCGGTAAGTGCGATAAATCCGTTAAACGGATTATTCAGATCATGGGCAATAATTGAAAAGAATCTGTCTTTTTCATGATTACTCCTTTTAAGTTCATCAACAGCCTCCTTCAGTTTCAGGTGAGTTGAAACACGAATCAAAACCTCTTCGCTTTTAAACGGTTTAGTAATATAATCGACTGCTCCGAGAGAAAAACCCGTTACAATATCATCAGATTCATTTTTAGCAGTAAGGAAGATGATTGGAATTCCCATTGTTTCAGAATCTGATTTTAAAATCTGGCAAACTTCAAAGCCAGACAGGACAGGCATCATAATATCAAGCAATATTAAATCAGGTTTTTTATCAATCGCTATTTTAATAGCTTTTTCACCGCTATCGGCAACATATAAATTGTAATAACTCCTTAACAGAGTACCTATTAACTGGATATTCTGCGGCTGATCATCGACAATTAATATTGAGTGTTTGTGCAAATTATTTTCAATCATTATTGCTTATACTTTGATTTCAGATTGTTAATAAGAAGAGGCAATGAAATAAGATTACGTTTTAAGGAATTTATATCAAAGATATTGTAATCGTTGCGCAAGTTTTCGATGTACTTATCAAACATTTTAATTTTGTTATCAGTACAAACTGTTTTAAAGTCGTTAATAAAGTTGCCGATTTCAGTTAAATCCATGTATTCCAGCAAATTTTGGCTTCTCTCACCGAAGGAATCCGAAACTATGTCAGCTTGCTTTAAAATTAGTTCTACCGGCAAATTATCTACAATTAATTCTTTTAACTGATCTATACTTTCAGCTTCAACTTCTTCGACTCTTGAGAACTTTAAGAACTTCATTAACTCTTTTATAAGTTCATTCTTAAGAATGGGTTTTCTGAGAAATCCATTAAACTCTTTTAAAATCTTGGCTTCATCGCTTTGCAAAGAGGAAGCAGTAAAAGCAATTACAGGTATTTTTAATATTTCAGGGTCCTTTTTGATGATTGCATTCGCTTCGTATCCGCTAATTTCAGGCATTCTCAGGTCCATAAGGATAATATCGGGTTTAAATACTTTTACGAAATCTGCAATATCCTCTGCAGAATTAATTTCACCAATAACAATACCTACATCAGAAAGATAAATTTTAACAATATCTATATTCTGCTGAATATCATCTACAATCAGCACTCTTGCATTGCCAAAATGCAATTTCTCTTTTTGCCAGTCAATTACTCCCTTTTTCTTTTCTTCTCCTTTTACATTATTAATATTTTTCAGTTTTACGGTGAATACGCTACCGGCTCCAATTTCACTTTTAACTGAAATCGTACCGTTCATCATTTCGATTAGTCTTTTTGAAATTGCAAGACCTAAACCTGTTCCGCCGAAATGTTTAGCACTAATACCCGCAGCCTGCCTGAAAGAATCAAAAATCAAAGTCTGGTCACTTTCAGGAATACCGATACCGGTATCCTCAACTGAAATCGAAATATCGCACAGATTATTCACTTCATCACACTTATCAAGGTGCAATGAAACTTTTACGTATCCGTCGTTAGTAAATTTAATCGAATTTCCTACCAGATTTAAAAACACCTGCCTGATTCTGACTTCATCTAAAAACAGATATTTGGGAAATGCTTCAGGGAAATCGAAAATAAGTTTTAACCTTTTCTCTTCGATCTTTTGTGCAAAAAGGTGTCTTAAATCAGAGATAATGTCTCTGAGATTAACAAACTCAGAATGCAATTCAAGCTTTCCGGCTTCAATTTTTGAAAGGTCTAAAATATCGTTAATAAGAGAAAGCAAAGTTCTACCGCTGTTTAATATAGTTTTCAGATAGCTCTTAGAAGACTGCTCGGTAGTAGTGTTAAACAGAATTTCAGAGAATCCGAGTATTGCGTTCATCGGAGTTCTTATTTCATGGCTCATGTTCGCGATAAATTCGCTCTTTGCTTTATTTGCAGCATCAGCAATAGATTTCTGTTTAATCAGTTCAACTTCAAACTTATGTCTGAATATTGCACCAGCGATAATTTCACCCGTGAGTTTAAGTAAATTGATATCATCTTCATCCCATACTTTTAATGAACGTACGGAATCAAATCCTATAAAACCTAAAAGTATATCGCTGTAGTACATAGGGACAGTTATTAAAGATATTATCCCCTGAGGTTCAAGAATTTCCTTTTCTGCTTTAAACTCATCTGATATTTCAGAAACATCAGGAATATATACATGTTCGTTTTTGGAAAAATTTTCAATCCATCTTGGTATTAAATCATAATGCAAATCCTGTAAGTTATCAATTTCGGGAGAAATACCTTCATTGCACCATTCATAAGTATTGTTCATCAGCTTTAAATCATGATTAAAGTTAAAGATATATACTCTGTCAACATTGGTAAACTCACCGAGTTTTTTTAGAGACAGGTTAATACTTGAATCAATATCAGCTGACGATTTAATAAGAGAAGATGAGATTTCAATAATTAAAGAATGCAGCATATTTAAGGACTCTAATCTGTGTTCAGCTAATTTTTGCTCCGTGAAATCACGTATAAGTACAAGTATTTGATTCTCAACAAACTCTTTTATTCTGGCTTCATAGTATTTTATATTACCGTGTATTTCTGAATGGTATTCGAAGGATTCAAGACTGTGTGTCTGCTTTGTTAGATTTATGGTATCCTCAAAACCTTTTGCAAGGTTTTCAGGTAAGATTTTTCTGAAATGGTTTCCAAGGAATTCCACGGGCGGAGCCATTAATTGTTTAAGGTTTGAAGTATGATAATCGACAATAATACCATCAGAATTTATATTGAACACGAGGTCAGGTATAGCGTCGAGTAACGCACGGTTTCTTTGTTCGCTTTTCTTTAAAGCATCTTCAGCAATTTTTCTCTGAGTAATATCAACGAAACTTTCGATTAACATATCTTTCCCGTCGATACTTATTCTACTTACAGACTTCAGAATATCAAGCTTTTTACCTGTCGGAAGAACAAGCGCCCTTTCCTGCCTTTCGATAGTTAACCCCAGGTCAGTAATCGGACAATTTCCTTCTTCTGCAGGACAAACAAATTTGTGACAGATTATACCAACGACCTCGCTCCTATCCCTTTCCATCAACTGCAAGGCAGTAGTATTAACATCCACAATCGTATGGGAAGCCGGGTCAATAATCATTATTCCAGCCTGAACATTATCAAGTATAAGCCGAATACGTTCCTCACTTATTTTTAGCAGCTCAGCGGTTCTTTTATTTTCGTCTATTTCTTTTCTTAGGAGTTCGTTTGCCAGAACAAGTTCTTTTGTCTTAAGTTTTACAATTTCCTGCAAGTGTACATTTGCTTCGAAAAGAGAAAAATCGTTACCTGACATTTCAACGTTCTTCTCAACCTTCGACATCAAAGCGTTTTGAATTTTCCTTGACTTTACAAGTTCCTTTTCTAACTCATCAATTTTATTTCGAAGCTCTTCGATATTATATTTATTCGGCATATACTTATTAATTAAATATTACTTACCAAAAGCTACTCCCGTAAGGGTCTGGTTTACGTGCACAAAATTACACTGTTCACCATAAGAATTGAAACCAATAATATTTTCAGTTGAGAATATTTTGTTCATTTCTTTAGATAAATTCTTCTGTTCAACTTCGAGTCTTCTGAGAATACAATCAAAAGCCAAAATCAAGCTTATTTCTCCTAAATGCGAGTGTATTTCTACTAATTTATTTTTTAAATTATGAATAATATCATTACCCTTTGCTATAGTTAAAACTAATCCAGAATCGATTGCGCAAAAGAAGGTCATGCTGAAATCATCGTTTACTTTAGCGATTGAACGAATATACCAGTTACCTCCAATATTAATCATCACAGGATATCTCGCAAAAAGCTGCGGGTTAAGCTCATTCACTTCAATACCAAGAATTCTAGCATATTCAAAAGCAGCTTTTTCACCGTTTATTTCATACACGATTCTTTGAGAAGGATCAGCGTCTGTTATAACAAGTTTTTTATCGATTGGTTCGAAATGCTGCGTATTAAAAGTAATGTACGGCAGTTCAGTTTCGATAATTAAAAGCTCAGCTGAGTTGTCATGAAACTTCCCTTCATTATAAATAAAGGACTTATTAAACTTTAAATCATCACCTGAAGATCCTCCCACTATTTCAACATTTTCAAAGGTTTTGGAAAGGATAGCAATTATATTATCCTCCTTCATCGATAATCCATCAATGATAACAATGCCGATATATTTCGGGTTATGCAAACTTGATTTTTCTATATTGTTTAAAAAAGAAGCGTGCATTTCCTTAGCATAAACGGAATCAAACTCTTCAACATCAGGAATGAAGTACTTATGAAACTTCATCTTTTTTGAAGAAATACTTGCTCCTACAATGCTGTCTTTGGAATATCCTTCAGACGAGATTTCACCTGCGGTAGTGCAACAAAGTACGTTATTACCGAACGCATCCTTTATTTCAGCACCGAGTAAATCGAGATTGTAATTCGAAGAGCAAAACAAAAAATTGAATTGATCATAACTATTCTTCAATTTCTTCTCCAATTGTAAAATAGCTGCTTTAGGATCAGGGGTTGCAGCAAAGCCTCTTCTAACTTCTAAACTTTTCATCAGCGAAAAATTTGATGTTATAAAATAATAGTAATTATATGTTATTCTATTTGATATTTCAAGTATATAAAACCTGAAATAATAAAAATATTTTTACAGATTATAGTCATGTAAATAATTCATATAGTACATTATAGTAATCAAACAAATAATCCATTAAAATCAGGACAATGCAGCAAAACAGAATACCGAACGATGTATTTCAATAAATGTATATGATATTTGATAAAATTCTCAATAATTGTAATTAATAATAATCTGCAATGCCCAATATAGTTTCTCCAAAATACAAGATAAAGATACTTGCAACGATACGCTAAGGGAATATAGGAGACGGAGAGTCGCTCGTTTTAGACCTTGATCCAAATTTGAATAATGAAGTATTTAAACCATAGTTTTATCCTTCACTGACGGTCCGATGGTTGAAAAGCTTAAAAATGCCGGTATTAAAGTATATATGGTCCATACCGAAAGACCATTCGATAAAGAAGTGAGGGGCGAGGTCTGTGAATTATTGATAAGGAATAGTTCAACTTAGTTCATGCCCATATGATACATGCACTTTAAAATACATATTTCAATGCAGTAAAAAGGAATGTCCCAATAATTTACAGTGCCTATGGATGGTCATTTCATCAGGACCAGAAATTCTTTTAAAGAAGTTAAGGATAAAGCACGTGAAATTTTTTCTCAATAGAATATAATATATCAAAGCCAAATTTTTTCCTATCTTTAAAATAATTATCGATGTATTCAGGAAGATAGAGCAAATTCATTTTTATATTAATGATATTGTGAGGTTTACATATCATTGCTTTCATGAGCGGCTCATTTGATTAATTTTAAAATTTTATACACATCCACACCACTATCAGAACGGGAATACTCAAACTTGTTTGTAAGCGAAGTAATAAGATAAAGTCCAAAATGCTCAGGAAGCGTATGTGTTTTCAATGACTGTTTTTTAAGTTCTCTTAACTGAAACAGTAAAGTATTATGGTTTACAATTTTACAGTCAACAGTACTTTCAATCCCCTGATAAATCGTTATAACCTGATTATGAATATGTTTAGGGAATGGCGGGGAGTATATCAGAGAGGCTTCATTAGCGTAAAGGGGCTTTAATCCAAATCCTTTTCCCTGTGAGTACAAGATTAGCTGTACATTATCAGTATCGAAAACCGATTCAAAGCAAAGAGTGGGAGAATCATTATGAAGAATGCAATTGGAGAATAATTCATAACTTACAACTTTGAATTCTTCAATGAATTTTTTAATTCCTTCAGAATTAAGTTTACCGCTCAAATGCTCAGAGAGCATAGCATCAAAATCATCAATTACCTTATTGATTTCAGGTAAAGAAGAATTAATGGAAAAAGAACGTTTTTCCATGTACAATTAATTTATGTTAAAAACTATTTATAACGTCCTGTTTGTTGTCAAACACTTCAAACACCTTGTATAGTCTTGTTAATTCAAACATAGCTCTGACAGGCGGTTGAAGACCCAGAATTTTGATATCGCCTTTTATTGCTGTAACTTTTTTAAGTCCTGAAACTATTGCCCCCAGAAAAGAACTGTCAACAAATTCAACGTTTGTAAGGTCGATTATAAGCTTTTGCTTTTTATCGACATCAATCAATTTAAACAAGAATTCTTTAAATTCCTTTACATTTTCTGCTGTAGCCCTTTTGAGGTTGATTTCAATAATTGAAATCTCGTTTTCTTCGCTAAGAATAAAATTCATAATGTTAAGCTTTAATTAGTTTATAAAAATTATCGTGATACTCTCTCCCAGACTACATTTTGCTGTGATTTCAAATAACGCTTTAATCCTACATAGGCAGCAATATTCATAGTAATAATAACATAAGGTAAATAAAAAATCTTTATCTTTATTTTCTTCTTTTCGAGCAAATAACCTATTAACGACATAATATAAATCAATAACTGCATAACAAACAATGCAAGATAAAATGGAGAAGAAACATTTAATAAAAGAATGTTAATAATTAATATAAGAGGCAACAAAAATGGAACGACTGCCCATCTCAGCACTCTATGTGAGACGTATTGAAAAGTGAGGACACCGTATTTAAACGGATTAAGCAGACCCTTAAGCCAGACTATTGACTGGAAGCCTCCTGCAGCGATTCTTCTACGTCTAATGAATTCGGATTTCATGTCCTTTGTGGGATCTTCTTCCGCATACGCATCGGGTTCATAAACAACTCTGTATCCGTTTTGAGCAACGCGCATAGAAAGAACAAAATCTTCAATTATGGCATTATGTTCAATGCCGATACCCCATAATGATTTCCTTATAGCGTATATTTCTCCTGCAGCACCGACTGTAGTCCAGATTCGGGAATCAATCTTTTTAAGATACGATTCATATTTCCAATAGAGTCCTTCTCCTTCCCCACTTGTTGAATCATCGCTTTTCTTAACCCTTTTTTCTCCAGCAACGCATCCAACCTGTTTGTTTCTGAAATGCCTTGTGAGATTCTTTATTGAGTCTTTATTGAACATTGAGTTTGCATCGGAGAAAACTAATATCTCTCCCGAAGCAACAGCAACTGTTCTGTTAACCTGTGATATTTTACCTTTTCTTTCGATATCTTTAGTGACAAGAACTTTAAGCTTAGAAATTTTATCTCCCCCGCTTAAATGCTCATCAATTTTTTTCTTGATATTTTCTCTAATCTCACCAGAGTTAGCGCTAACGTCGGATAGATTCTTCTCCATTGCATCAAGGACTTCAACGTCACGGGAACTGTTTACATTTTCGAATTGTAAAAAACGTGCATACAGTTCTTCTTCCTTTTCATTCAGTTTCAGTTCAAAGTTATCACCCATGAAAGCATTATAGAATTCGTCAACGGTCTCGTCATTATTGATATTAGAGTCATAAGCTATGGCGAAGATTACTTCAAGCTTATCATAAGGATAATTAAGCTCTAAAGTATTAATGATTTTCTCTCTGATAATTTCTTTCGGTTCTCCTGAAGCGGAGATAATCATGCTCACGTGAGGAATGTACTTACTTTCATCCGGTTCCACATATTCCTCTCTAATATAATTAAAAGGTTTAGGGAAAAGATTTATTAAGAAAGGAATTTTCGAAAGAATTGTGATTAGTATTCCATATCCGACGTACGAATAAATCACAATAAATACCGAGACCCAGAATAATATTTCAAGAATGTACGTCAAATGTGTAATGCTTACGCTTTAAAGTGTTTTAATCGTTAATAATGTAATATCGTCTTCAAAATTATTTTCTGTGTATCCTGAGAAAGCATCCCTGAGTACATTAAGCCTGTCATCAGCCACAGCAGAAGATTCCAGCGTATTAATAACAGCCGGCATTCCGAACTGTACCCCCTCTTTGCTTCTTGACTCTACAATACCGTCAGTAAAGAGAATAATCTCATCATTTTTATTGACAGAGATTTCTATATTGTTATATTCACCATCCTGCGATAAACCAAGAAGCATCCCCTCAGAGTTATATATAGATACTTTACCGGTTTCGGCACAGTACTTTAAAATACTGAGATCACCAGCACCTGAATACTCTACTTTATTTTCTTTGTTGTTAAGAATCAAACAAGAAACGGTTGTGAATATTTCTGATATTTTTGAGTCATTATAAACTGTTTCATTTACTCTTTTTAAAATCTCGCTTGCAGAAATTTCATTTACGGAATTTATAGAAATTCTTACAGAGCTTCTAATATATCCTATAAACGAAAAAGCAAAGAACCAAGCGCCCCATTGTTTACCCATAATATCACCAAGAATAACGCACATTCTATTATCATCTATTTTTATGTAGTCGATGAAGTCCCCGCCGGGCATACCTTTATACGGTACGTGCCAGTGCTTAATTTCAAAACCTTCAAAGTCGGGTGCATAAGCGGGTATCACTTCCATACTGATATTACTTGCTGCCTCCTGCAATTCGTTGAGAGCTCTTCTGCGTTCTTTTCGAAGATTCATGACAATGTTCTTCACTCTAATACAAATTAATTTAGGGTTGGAGGTTTTAATGATATAATCTTTTATATCAAGGTCATATCCTTTAAGCAGAGCCTCTTCATCGTTAATAGAGGTAAGAAAAATAAAAGATACATCTCCCAGCACCGGTTCTTTAAGAGTCATACGCCTGAATTCAAAACCGTCAATTTCCGGCATCATCAAATCAGAAAGAATAATATCGGGTTTCATTTGTTTTGCCAATTCGAAACCTTCCGAAGCATTATCGGCAGTGATACAATCAAACCCGATTTCTTTAAGCTCAAATTTCAGAATTTCCTTGTTGAAGATATCGTCGTCAACAAGCAAAATGAGGGGCTTTCTGTCTTCCACCTGATCTTCAATCTTCTCACGTACTCCATAGATTTTATAAATTTCAAGACGTTTAAACAGAGCTTCCATCTTGATGTATAACTCGTCCGTGTTAACAGGTTTTGTTATAAAGTCATCTGCACCGAGGCTCAGCGCGTACTCCTTGTCTTCAATCGAATGTTTCGAAGATATAAAAATAAAGGGAAGGGTTTTGTGTTTTGGGTTTTCCCTGACTCTTTTACAAAAACTAAACCCGTCATCACCCGGCAGAATAATATCGCTTAAGACTATATCAATATGATTAGAAGTAAGTACATCGTAACCTGCACTTGTTGTACCGGCTGAAAAAGTGTTATAACCTTTCTTCTTTAAAGCAGTACTTAAGATTTTCTGGAGAATAAGATCATCGTCAAGTATTAAAACATTTTTATTTGCGCTCTGCATTTATAAATGTAAGTGAATGAGATTAATGCTTATAGAAGTTACAAAATTAAAAGACTCTTTTCAATTGCAGTTTTTGTTATGTATGAATTTAATTTTTAGATTGCGAATTCTTTAGATTCATCAAACTATTAAGAAACTTTGAGTCAATTTAAAAAAACATGAAAGCAAGAATTTGTTTTTTATCTTGATTTTGAGGGATAAATTTAGTATATTATGAATAAGAAATTATCAGTAATGGCACATAAAAAACGAAGTATATGAACTATGTTACTGCGAATATCGTCTCAAAAAACCTTCCTAAAAAAGAATCAAGAAAATAGCGCACTAATGGCGCACTTTTAGCGCATTTATGAGCCACTACCATCTTAATTACTACCTTAGAATAAGCCTAAAAGAAGCTCTTTTGATTATAAAAGAATACCCCTAAAAAGTACATGGAAAGCAATGATGATTGATAAGAAATGTTCAAAAACAGAGTTTTAGTACTATGTTTTAATTATTATGAAAGTGGAAAGGGTTTTTATCCACAATAAAAAAAGCCCGGCACTTTTCAGAACCAGGCTTTGAGATTCTTGTTTCAGGAATAACAATTATAGATTTATTTGATTAAAACATGTTCTTTACGTCAATGAAGCCGATTACTGATACTTTGTAAAAGTACATGCCGCTAATCAGATTGCATGCATTGAAATCTACTTTAAAGCTTCCAGCGAACTTGACTTCATTGACATTGCTACTTCTTTACCGAGAATGTCAGTCATAGACTTTGATTGTTTCCGTGTATCATGAGAGCATTATTCCAGCCTGCCTGTAATTTAGCTACTGTTGTCCATGTTGACCAGTTGACACCGCCATTGGTTGACTTTAACTTTGTCCAGTTTCCGTCTACTGCGTCACCGACCTGATATGCTGTATTGAGGTCTGTCATCCAAAGTGCATTTCCGAAAGAAAGAATTCTCAATCTCAATAAATATCACCAAGGGTTCTAATTATCAGAATTGTTAGAAAAGATAGCAACACAAAAAAGATGAGATGATATTGATATAAATATGTCTATTAAATAATAAAAAGCTTCTTGCGAGTTTTGGTGACTGACAAGAAGCTTCATTCATAAGGGCTATAAGTTGAGGTGGGTGATAAAATTATTTTTTCGTTTTATATAATTCTTTCCAATTTAATGTTAATACGCTAATATTTCTGATTTCAAAACTGCCCTACTCAATCGATGAATAGTTTATCCTCTCTCATCGACCTTTCGGGCAGAGAACTATTTTAAAAATGCTAAAACTAAATAAAAGAACTTTGAGCTGATTCATACAAAATCTAATATGTTAAAAATAAATACTAATGAGCATCAGAATAAATACGAATACAGAATACAACGACCATGTGCCTGCTGTAGAAAAAGATGCTTTAGCGTCGGGAGTAGCAACCCTGTCTGCAATCATTTCCAACAATGAAACACCCTCTTGCTTCAACACAAAAATCAGTTTGTAAACGGAACGTATGCTAATAGAGACCAATGAAGCAAGCAAACCTATACCGAGACCGTTCAGGAACAGACTAAATGCATGATGGAAATCCCAAGTTGTAAAACTTCCGAATAAAATAATATTTAGCAGAAATGTTAATG